>JBARAE010000366.1:0-1603 GCA_049791715.1 Micromonospora sp. | reverse complement strand
CCTCCGCGTCGGCGACCTCCAGTGCGTCGGCCGTGCCCACCTCGGCGTACCCCTCGGCGGAGTGCGAGTGCAGCCGGCCGTCGCGCAGGTCGAGCAGGAGGGCGTACCGGTCGAGCAGGCGGGGCGGCGGGGTCTCCAGGTCGATGATGGTCACCGCGTCGATGCCGCCGTCGCTGGTGAGGTCGGCGGCCCCGGTCAGGTCGCCTCCGTCGAGTACCACCACCACGTGCGGCCCGTCGGTGGCCGGGCCGGCCGGGCTGAACCGGGACCGGCTGGCCAGCACGTCGTCGAGGAGGCGTTCCAGCTCGGCCGCGGAGCTGGTGACCAACCGGGCCGGGCCGAGCGCGTCGGTGCGGCTCGGATGGTGGGCGTGCGGCAGCCACTTCACCCACTCCCACAGCGCCCGTCGTTCCGGCCCGGCACAGACGGCGATCAGCAGCTCGTCCGGGGCGTGGAAGACGGCGAGCTGGGTGAGCATCGCCCGGGCCAGCGCCTGAGCGTCCGGCGATCCGGCCCCCCGGGTGCCCGCCGGACCGCGCACGAAGACCCGGGCGAAGCTGCGCAGCGAGAGCGCCACCGGCAGGTCCGGCACCACCGAGTACGCGTCGAGGAAGCGCCGCAGTGCCCCCGCGGTCATCGGCTCGAGCTCCTCCAGCGGCCGGGTGACCGGCGGCACGAGCGGGGTCGCCAGGGTCTGCGGACCGACGCCCACCCGGACCACGGCGAAGTCCGGGTCACCGGGGCGGCGTTCCCAGACCCGGTGGCTGTCCACGGTCGACCAGAGCCGGCCCGGGTCGGGGTGGCGGTAGGAGAGCCCGGCGCGCTGCCGCCCGGCGGTCTCCCGGACCCGTCGGCGCAGTGCGGTCAGGTGCCGCAGGTACTCCCGCCGGGCGGCCATCATCTCCGACTTCTTGGGGGTGCCGGAGGCGCTGCCCCAGGAGGTGACCAGCATCGCCACCGAGGAGAGCCCGAACATGCCGCCCACCACGTACGAGTACGCCCCGCCGCCACGGCCGAACATCATCGCCATCGCCACCGTGCCGCCGAGCATGGGCAGCACCATCAGCGCCTGCTGCCAGCGCCCACCGGTGACCACGGGGATCTCCGGCGGCGCCTCGACGGGCAGCTCGCCGACCGGGATGTCGGGCGCCGGCCGCCGCGGCGGTCGCTTGATGACGACAGTGGACACTCCGCCTCCCCATGGCTCTCGGTAACCCGAGCCTGGCTCATCGTAGGTAAAGTCCTCTCGTCCGTCAGCCACTGTTCCCGCTCGATATGGAGAAACGTCGATGACAACCGGGCTGGCCCGGGTCACGATCAGCGCCCCTCAGCGACGGGTGGACGTGGCCCTGCCGGAGCAGGTTCCCCTGGCCGAGCTCCTGCCGGAGGTGCTGCGGCACGCCGGTGAGGGGCTGGCCGACGACGGGGAACGGCACGGCGGCTGGGTGCTCCGCCGCACCGACGGGGCGCTGCTGGCGACCGCACAGGCGCTGCTCCCGCAGGGCGTACGCGACGGCGAGGTGCTGCACCTGGTGCCGGCCCGCGCCCACTGGCCGGAGCTGGAGTACGACGACGTGGTCGAGGCGATCGCCGACGGCGCCCG
>JBARAE010000365.1:0-4632 GCA_049791715.1 Micromonospora sp. | reverse complement strand
GGCGACGTGGTGGCCGGCGCCGGCGGCGGCGTGCAGGCGTTCGGCGTACCGGGCGAGGGGCTCGTGGAGGCTCGTCATGGCTCCACTCTGCCCACTGCCGGCCGGGTCGGCACGCCCGTCCGGTCGGTCAGGACCAGAGTTCGAACGGTTCGTCGATCTCCTCACCGGTCAGGAACGGGGTGAGCAGCTCGGGCAGGCGACCCGGGTAGAACCGTTCCCGGCTGGCCAGGATGTCGGCGACCGGCCACCAGCGGAAGCCGAAGTAGTCCTCCACCTCGTAGTCGAGCCGCTCGGCGCCGTCGATGTCGGGGCCGGCGACGTCGAGCCGGACGAGGGTGATCACCTCGTCCTGGAGGTGCCGCAGCTGGCGGTGGATGAAGCTGGCCCGGCGCCGCCAGGACGGCGGCCCCAGGTGGCCGGCGCCGACCACGAAGCCGGTCTCCTCGCGCAGTTCCCGCACCGCCGCCTCCAGGTACGTCTCTCCGGGGTCGAGCCCGCCGCCGGGCAGCTCCCACCAGGTGCCGAGGCGGGGGTGCTCCGGGTCGCGGGTGTGGAAGAGGAGTACCCGCTCCTCGGCGTCCAGCACCACCACCCGCACGGCGCGGCGCTCGATGACCGGCAGGTCGCGGGGCAGGTCGACCATGGTTCCTCCCGGAGGGGTCACGCGTACGGGTCCACCCTATGGCGGCCATGTCCCGGCCTCTCCGGTGCGCTTGACCCGGCCGCCGCCGGCCTGACGGGGCTCCGCCGGCAGGTGATGGTGCGGCCGGGCGATAGGCTGCCCGCCGTGGCAGGTCTGTTGAGGAACGTGGCGTCGCGGCTCGGCCGGATCGGTGGGGGCGCGACCGCGCCGGCCGGCACCCCGGCTCGGATTCCGGCCCAGGTGGCCCGGCGGCGCCAGGTCGCCGCGCTGCAGCGTCGCGAGCTGACGTACGCGCCGGAGTTGGACGGGCAGGCCGACCCGGGGGAGATCGTCTGGACCTGGGTCCCGTACGAGGACGACCCGCGTCAGGGCAAGGACCGTCCGGTGCTGGTCGTCGGGCGGCAGAGCCGGACGCTGTACGGGCTGATGCTGTCCAGTCAGAGCGAGCGGGACGGCCAGCGGCACTGGCTGGCTCTCGGCCCGGGCGCCTGGGACCACGACAGCCGCCCGAGCTGGGTACGCCTGGACCGGGTCCTCACCATGCGGGAGGACAGCATCCGCCGCGAGGGCGCGGTGCTGGACCGGCCCCGGTTCGACCGGGTCGGTCGGGCGCTGCGCGCCGGTTACGGCTGGCGCTGATCGGCGACAAATGGCTCGCCCCGCCGGGGCGGAATGACAGGGTGGCCCTGTGCAGGGAAACGCGACGACCGGGGTGGACGAGCGGCTCGCCCGGTGGGTGGCCGAGGACTTCGGGCTGAGCCTGGTCTCGGCGGTGCCCGTCGGGTACGGCGCGGACGCGACGGCCGAGCTGTGGCGGGCCACCACGGTCGACGGTGGCGAGTACGCGGTGAAGCTGAGCGGCGGCGGCACCTCGGCGGGCCTGGTGGTCACCGCCCAGCTCGCCCGACAGGGCGTACCGGGCATCGTCGCGCCGCTCACGGCCCGGGACGGTCGGGTGTGCACCATCCATGACGGACGGCGACTGTCGGTGGTGCCGTGGGCGTCCGACGAGCGGGCCCTCGCCGGCGGCATGGGTCCCGCCCACTGGCGCGCGTACGGCCAGGTGCTGGCCGCCACGCACGCGGTCACCGTGACCGACGAGCTGGCGGCGCTGCCTCGGGAGGATCACACGCATGCCGCGATCGGCGCGGCGACCCGGGCGATGGACCGCCGGCTGCGGGCCGTGGACGACCGGACGGCCGACCGGTGGACCCGCGCGGTCGCGGCTCACTGGCGGGACGCGACCGACGAGCTGGCGACCCTGCTCGACCGCGTGGACCGGCTCGGCGCGGAGCTGCGGGCCCGGCCGGCCGATCTGGTGGTCTGCCACGGCGACCCGCACCTGGGAAACCTGCTGCTCGGCCCGGACGGGCGGGTCTTCCTGATCGACTGGGACGACGCGGTGCTGGCTCCCCGGGAACGGGACCTGATGTTCGTCACCGGCGGCGTGCTCGCGTTCGCGCCGGTCACCCCGGCGGAGCAGGCGGCCTTCTTCGAGGGGTACGGGCCGGTGGAGCTGGACCGGGTGCGGTTGGCCTACCACCTCGGGGCTCGCGCGCTGGACGACCTGTCGAGCTGGGCCGGTGACGTGGCCGACGCGGGCCGGCCGGAGGCGGACCGGGTACGGGCGCTGACGATCGTGGAAGGACTGCTCTCGCCGGTGGGGTTGGTCACCCTGGCCCGGCAGGCCCTGCGCGACCTCGGCCGCTGGGACCGCTGAACACCACCCGGCGCGCGCGTGGTCCGGGCGCGTCGGTCACCAGTCGGCGAGGTGCGTGCTGTCCACCAGTTCGCGGGTTGTTCGGGCGCCGACGCTCTTCGCCTGGTACATCGCGGCGTCGGCCCGGCACAGCGCCTCGGTGAGCTGGGTCGGCCCGTGCACCGGGGCGAGTCCCACGGACGCGGTCACCCGCACGGTGCGGGTGCCGAGCGGGATCGGCGCGGCGAGGGCCTCGCAGAGCCGGCGGGTGGCGTGTTCGATCCACCGCCGGTCCACCGTCGGGGTCGCCAGCAGCCCGGCGAACTCGTCGCCACCGAGCCGGGCGACCAGGTTGTCCCCGGCGAAGGCGGCGAACCGTTGGGCCACGCTGACCAGCACCTGGTCGCCGGCGGCATGGCCGTAGCGGTCGTTGACCTGTTTGAAGTCGTCGAGGTCGAGCACGACGGCGATCAGCGGCTTGCCCGCCGCATCGGTCAACAGGGCGGCGGCGAGCCGGTAGAAGGCCCGCCGGTTCGGCAGCCCGGTCAGCGGGTCGTGGCTGGCCGCGTGCCGTTCGGCCTCCAGTTCGGCCTGGAGCAGCTCGATCTCGGCCTCCGCGCGCCGGGTGCGGCGGTGCAGCTGCCAGGCGGAGAGGATGGCACCAACGGCGGAGACACCGGACGCGACGGTCATCGGATCCGGCACGTGCCCTCCTCGCCGCAGCCGTCGGCCTGCCTGTCCCGGCGGTGCGACCGCCCCTCCCAGACCGGTGTTTTCCCTGGTGGCAACGCAGGTCGGCGTCACCCAGAGTAAACGGATGGGCACACCGTCCGTGCGTTATCATGCTCGCTGTCCAATGCAGATGCAATAGCAGATGCACGTGCATCACGGTCCTCTGTCGACACTCCGCGCCCTCGCCACCACCGCTCCTGCCGCGGCGTCGGCCGGCTCTTGCACAGAAAGACGCCCCCATGCAGCAATCTCAGAACGGCGTACCCACCAGCCAGTTGCCGCCGCTGCGGTGGCAGAAGAGTCACCGGAGCAATCCCAGCGGTAACTGTGTCGAGCTCGCCGAACTCCCCGACGGGGCGGGCATCGCCATGCGCAACTCCCGGCACCCGGACGGCCCGGCGCTCGTCTACACAGTGGACGAGATCGCGGCCTTCGTGCTCGGCGCCCGGGACGGCGACTTCGACAACCTCATCACCACCTCCCGGCTGCGGGACTGATCGGCCGTCCGGGGGAGTACATCTCACTGACGGTCCATGGCATGCTTACTCGTCGGCCGGGCTGGGGCGTCCGGTCGGCGACAGCCGGCATGTGAAGGACGGCACGTGACGATGGTTCCTGCCGGGGGTGACCCGGCCACCGGCCCGACCGTGCTGCGGATGCTGCTGGGGGCGCAGCTGCGCCGGCTCCGGGAGGGCGCCGGGGTGACCCGCGAGGGCGCCGGCTGGGAGATCCGCTCCTCCGAGTCGAAGATCAGCCGGATGGAGCTGGGCCGGGTCGGCTTCAAGGAACGCGATGTCGCCGACCTGCTCACGCTGTACGGCGTCACGGCCGCCGACGAGCGCGAGGCGCTGCTCAAGCTGGCCCGGGACGCGAACAGCCCCGGTTGGTGGCACCGGTACGGTGACGTGCTGCCCAGCTGGTTCCAGTCCTACCTGGGCCTGGAGGCCGCCGCCGCGCTCATCCGGACGTACGAGGTCCAGTTCGTGCCGGGCCTGCTGCAGACCCCCGAGTACGCCCGCGCGGTCGTCCTGCTCGGTCACCGGTCCGCCGCGCAGGACGAGATCGACCGGCGGGTGGGCCTGCGGATGGCGCGCCAGGAACTGCTGCGCCGGCCGCATCCGCCGCAGCTCTGGGCGGTCGTCGACGAGGCCGCCCTGCGCCGACCGATCGGCGGCACGGAGGTCATGCGCGGGCAGTTGACGGCGCTGATCGAGGCGACGAAGTCCCCGCACATCCGGCTCCAGGTCGTACCCTTCGCGGCCGGTGGTCACGCCGCGGCCGGCGGCGCCTTCACCATTCTGCGCTTCGGTGACCAGGACCTGCCCGACATCGTCTATATCGAACAGTTGACCAGCGCGATCTACCTCGACAAGCGCGAGGACCTGGACTACTACGCGCTGGCCATGGAGCGGCTCTGCGTGGAGGCCGAGCCGCCGGAGCGGACCCCGGAGATCCTCGGCCGGATCCTGGACGAGGTCCAGGCGCGCTGACCGCCGACGGGGCGGGTCTGGGCTGCGTCCGGCCCGAGCGCCCGCGTCCGGTCCCGCTGGCGCCGGCC
>JBARAE010000364.1:0-4494 GCA_049791715.1 Micromonospora sp. | reverse complement strand
CACGAGGGGTGCGGCCGGTGCGGGGAGAGCGGTCGGGACGGCCGGCGGGCGACCGGCGCTCACCGCCGGAGCGGCGCCCGTGCCGACGGGCGCGGGCGGGGAGTCACCGTCGTCCCCGGGCCCGGCGCCGAAGGCGTCCCAGGTCTCTCCGGTCTCCATGCTCCGGGTGGCCCTGCTGAGCAGCACGCGGTCGAACCCGGGGGAGTCCTCGCCGGCGGCCGCCGCGGTTGCCGCGCCGGCCGGCGCGCGATCCGAGCGGGCCAGCTCACCGGGTCCCGGCGAGCGCCGGTCCCGGGACGGTACGGCGGCCCGGGCCACGGTCACGCCGGCCCGCTCGGGACGCCGGACCACCAGCAGCGCCGAGGGAATCTCCAGCCGGGCGGTCACCCCGCCGCCCGCAGTGGCGGCCAGGTCGACCGTCCAGCCGTGCCGGCGGGCCAGCCGTCCCACCACGAAGAGCCCGAGCACTTCGGTCGGGGCCAGGTCGAGCCGTTCCCGCCGGGTCAGCCGGGCGTTCTCCTCGGCCAGCCGTTCCTCGGTCATGCCGATGCCCCGGTCCACCACGGTCAGCCGCGCGCCGCCGTCGGTCAGCTCGCCGGCCACCACCACCCGGGTGTGTGGCGGGGAGAAGGCGGTGGCGTTCTCCATCAGCTCGGCGAGGGCCAGCACCAGGTCGCCGGCGACCGCGGGCGCGGCGGACACCCCCGGCGGCACCTGGACGTCCACCCGGGTGTAGTCCTCGATCTCGCCGAGCGCCAGCCGGACCACGTCGGCGAGCTGCACCGGGGCGACGTGACCGTCCGTACCGGCCGAACCCGAGAGCACCACCAGGCTGCCGGCGTTGCGGCGCAGCCGACTGGAGATGTGGTCGAGCCGGTAGAGGTGCTCCAACCGGCCCGGATCGGTCTCCTGCCGTTCCAGCCGGTCGATCAGCGCGATCTGACGGCCGACCAGGTTCTGCGTACGCCGGCCGACGTGGCCGAACATCTGGGCCACGTTGCGCCGGCCGGCGACCTGCCGTTCGACCAGCCGGGCGGCGGTGCTCTGCACCCGCTCGAAGGCCCGGGCCAGGTCACCGATCTCGTCCCGGGCCCGGACGTCGACGGGATCGAGCCGGACCGGTGGCACCGACTCGGACTCGTCGTCGACCACCCGGACCAGTTCCGCCTCGGCGACCCGGGCCACCCGGTCCGCGGAGCGGGTGAGGCGGGTCAACGGCCGGGCCACCGTGCGCGCCACGGCCATGCTGAGCAGCACCACGATGAGCAAAATGACGGCGGCCACGGCGCCGACCAGCCACGCGGCGGTGAGGGCGTCCCGCTGGTCGTCCGTGGTCTCGGCGATGACGTCCGCGACGATCTTCTTCTCCACGAACTGGCCGAGGGTGATCATCGAGCGGACGGAGGGGAAGAGCGCGTCGAGCGGCACCGCGGCGATGGCGCCCACCGGATCCTTGACGCTGTCGGTGAGGAAGGTCGGCGTGGTCCGGGCCGCCACCGCCGCGTCGTCGAGCTGCGCCAGCTTGTACTGCTCGGGGGTGATCAGCTTGCGGAACCGCTGGTTGTCCACCTGGAGTGCGGACATGCAGGCGATGTAGGCGGCGGACAGCTTCGGATCGCCGGTCGCCTTGACCAGCACGATGAGGGTCGCGCAGGCGCCGAGCCCCTCGTCGGCGCGGAGCAGCGCGTCGAGCGCCAGTACCTGCCGCCCGGCAGAGGTGTTGGTGTCCACGTGGAACGGCAGCCGCAGCGCCTCGATCAGGCCCATGTCGACCGCGCCGAAGGTGTCCAGGACCTGGGCTGCCGTCGCCTGCCCGGCGAGCACGGCGGTACGCAGGTCGGCAAGCTTGCGGACCCCCTCCAGGGCGGCGGTGATCTCCCCGGAGAGGGTGTCGGTTCCCAGGTCGGCCCGCAGGTCGGCGACCCGGTCGTCCACGCCGCTCGACTTCTGGATCAGCTCCGTCCGGCTGACGCGGCCGAGCAGCAGCCCCACCGAGAGCAGGCGTTCCTGCTGGAGGTCCTGCACCAGGCTGCCGATCCGGCTGGCGACGCGGACGGTGTCGGCGATGTCGCCGGCCCGCTGGGCGACGGCCACCCGGTCGAGGACCGCCGGTACGGCCAACCCGACCATGCTGAGCAGCGGGATGATCACCAGCAGGGCAAGCTTGCCCCGGATCCGAAACCTACCGAGCAGCATCGAACGGCCCCCACCGCTCGGGCTCGCCGCCCCGGCCGGACCAGGCCGGTTGGAGCTGGCGCGGCTCGGCCGGCGGCTGCCAGTCGTCCAGAAGGGGGCCGGAGTCCTCCCGCTGTTCCTCGGCGGCCCGCCGACGGGCCCGGCGGAACGCGGCGACGAGCAGCCCGGCCAGGACGCAGATCAGCAGTCCGGCGAGCGCCGCCGCCCCGACGGCCAGCCACCGGTCCCGGTCGAACCGCTCGACCCGCTCGGTCAGCAGGACGTCGAGCTGGTCCAGGATGACCGGCTGGAGTTGTGCGGCGGCCGACTGGGCGTTGAGTCGGGCGGCGGCCACCTGCCGGGGGTCGGCCGGCTCGGTCCCGGACTTCCCGGTGGGCGTGGAGAGCGCGCCGAGCGCCTCGACGGACCGCTGGTAGGTGTCCAGCGGGGTGAGCACGTTGCGGCCGAGGTCGGTGCTCTCGGAGTTCTCCACCGCGGCCCGTAGGTCGGCCACCAGGTCGTCGGCCGGCGCCAGCGCGGCCACCCGGAGGGCGGCCAGCTCGGCGATGGTCTTCAGGCGTTCGTCGGCCGGGCGCGCAGGGGCCAGGGTGGTCAGGTCGGCGAGCCGTCCCGCCGCCACCATCGCCTGGGGCAGGTCGCCGCCGATGCCCTCCTGAAGAAAGAAGGAGTCGGACTGCGGGTCGCGGATCAGCCCGGAGCTCTCCCGGATCTTCCGGTGCAGGGCCAGCAGCAGGTCGGTGACCTCCCCGTACGCGACGAAGGCCGCCTGCGGGTCGGTGAGGCTCCGGTCCGGCAGCGCCTCCAGTTTCGCGCGCAGCCCGGCCCAGCGGTCGTGGCTGCGCAGCTCGTCACCGACCTCGCTGTCCACGGAGGTGGCCTTCTCGACGGCGGCGGTCAGCGCCTCCCGGGACACCGGCCGCCCGGTGACCGCCGCGGACTGGGCGTCGATCAGGGCGTCGGTGACCGGGCCGAGGGCGCGCAGGTACTGCACGCCGAGGCGTTCCCGGACGGCCAGGTCCCGGTCGTCCCCGGTCAGCCGGTGCGTCTGTGCGAAGAGCAGGCCCACCGGGGCCAGCAGGGCCGCGACGAGCAGCAGGGGCAGGACCCGGCCCGGTACGGAGGGCCGGCGACGGGCCCGCGGCGCGGGGACGGTCATGGGGTTTCTCCTCCGGCGACGGCGGGGGACTCGTGACGGTGCCCGGGGGTCGCCGACCAGTCCCGCTCACCGGACCGGAAACTAGTCGACCCGCGCGCGCACGGGGCCGCCGTCGCTGAGTCAGCTTCACGTCACTTGCAGCGATGTCACAGCATGTTGACCTTGTCGCCACACACGGTTCCGTGAGGGGTGCGTGATGGAGTGATGGGAGGCGATTTGCGAGCGAAGATGTGAATTCACGGAATCCGAATTCACCGCGCTGGGATGTTCTGGACGTTGCGCCGTTGATCGGACTCGATCGACGAACGGGCCAGCCGGACGGACGTACGGCGGATCTCAGGTAACGCTCAGGATCTGCGCCGTACCGTGTGCCGCATGAGATCACCGCTGTCGGCCGCGCCGGTCCGGCGTGCCCTGGCCACTCGGCGTCGGCGGATCGTCGCCGCCTCGGTGGTGGTCGTCCTGGCGGCGGTCGCCGTGGTCTGGGCGACCCGGCCGCAGCGGCCAGACTTCCGGACCGAAACGGCGATGGTGACCGTCCTGTCCGGACCGGCCGGGAACCAGCCGGTCGCCCTGGACACCACGCTCTACCTGCCGGAGGACGCCTCCGCCACCCGCAAGGTGCCCGCCGTCCTGCTCGGGCACGGCTTCGGCGGTACCAAGGAATCGGTCCGCGCCGACGCGGAGGACCTGGTCCACCGCGGGTACGCGGTGCTCACCTGGACCGCCCGGGGCTTCGGCCGCAGCGGCGGCGAGATCCACCTGGACAGCCCGGACTACGAGGTGCGGGACGCGCAGCGGCTGCTCGACCGGCTCGCCGCCCGCCCCGAGGTCCGCACCGACGCCCCCGGCGACCCCCGGGTGGGCGTGGTCGGCGGCTCGTACGGCGGTGGCCTGGCCCTGCTGCTGGCCGCCCAGGACCGGCGGGTCGACGCGATCGTCCCGATGATCACGTGGAACGACCTGTCCCGGGCGTTCCTGCCGGAGAGCACCGGCAGGGCACCCACCGAGGGCGTGTTCAAGAAGGGCTGGGCCGGCATCTTCTTCGGTGGCGGTGGCAGCGCCGGGTCCGGCCCGGCCGGGGTCTCCGGCACCGGCGCCACCCAGTCCGAGGGCGCCCCGGCGTCGGCCGGTCCACCCAG
>JBARAE010000363.1:0-1772 GCA_049791715.1 Micromonospora sp. | reverse complement strand
CCGATCCGGGCCGCCGAGAAGCGGCAGGAGAGGAAGAGCGAGTTGACCCAGTCCACCTCGCCGATGTGCAGCAGGTGCTCGATCAGCGCCCGCTCGGTACGGAACCGGTAGCGCACCTTCTCGTCCGCGTACGGCCGGACCTCCTTGCCCGGGAAGTCCACCACGATGGATTCGACGCTCTCACCGTCGTCGTAGCCGACCAGGTCGAAGCGGACCGGGCCACCGACGCCCTTGGCCAGGTAGATCGACTCGTCCAGCAGCGGCTCGATCCGGCGCTTCATCTCGCCGAGGACGTCCACCTCGGGGTGCCGCCAGGACTTCTTCTCCGCCTCGATCATCGGGCGCTTGCGCTCCCGCATCTCCTCCAGGTGGGCGACCTTGTCGGCGAAGAACTCCTCCACCGGCACCGGGTGGGTGGTGGTCGCGCCCTCGGTGGTGATCTCGGAGACGCTGCCCGGCAGCAGCACGATGCCGTTGGTGCCGCCCACCTTGGCGTACTCGGAGAGGAAGACCGACTGGTCGGGGAAGATGTTGCCCTCGTCGCCGTGGATGTCGTTGAACTGCCACAGCGTGTCGTCGAGGAAGCAGGGCGGACCGGCGATCGGGAAGACGTGGTCGGCCTTCAGGTCGTTGATGTACCGCCAGGTGCGGTCGAACTGCCGGTCCCGCTTCTGCTTGCCGAACGCGGTCTTCGCCGCCTGCGGCAGCTCGTAGACCATCGGGTACCAGATCGCGCCGGAGAACTGGAGCATGTGCGCGTGCACGTGGCCCAGCTCGGCGAAGACGGTCAGGTCGGTGGGGCGGGCGTCGTTCTGGTTGAGCAGCCGGACACCGTCGTACTCCACCCAGAGCGAAGAGTCGCCGATCGGCCCGTCGGTCGGGCTGGTCAGCGCCTGGATCATGACCTTCAGGCCGCCGGGCAGCTCCACGACCTGCTCGTTCGGCGCCTTGAGGAACGTGGTGAAGCCCAGCTCCCGCAGCTCGTCCTCCATCTCCGAGGTGGGGAACTCGGGCAGCAGAACGGTCGCGTCCTTCGAGACGAAGTCGCGCAGGTGCTTCGCGTCGAAGTGGTCCCGGTGCAGGTGCGAGACGTACAGGTAGTCGACCTGGCCGAGGGCCTCCCAGTCGAGCTGGGAGTTGTCCGGGAACGGGAACCAGGAGGCGAAGTAAGCGGGATTGACCCACGGGTCGCACAGGATGCTGCCCGCGGCCGTGTCGATCCGCATGCTGGCATGTCCCGTACCGGTCACTCGCACCGCAGTCCCCCTCAAACAGGCAATCAAGGTGTACGTCAAGACGCTACCGGAGGCAGTGTGGTCACCGTTCCGCGACGCCGGTAGTGCCCTTCCGCCCTGCCGAAGACAGGCCCAACGGCCCGGGCGTGCGGAGGGTGTTCCCGATCCGGGTATCCCGATCAGGCCGGACCCTGCGCCGGGCCCGGCACGGGGCGTGCCAGACTAACCGGAGATCCGATCGCGAGGGAAGGACCGACAGTGGCAGGAAGCGAGCCGGTAACCGCGCCAGATCAGCACAAGCCCGGGCACCGGAAGTCCGGACGGATCGGCGCGGTGCTCTCCGCGGTGGTGCTGGTGCTCATGGCGGTCTGCGGCAACCACGAGGGCAAGGTCGAGGACATCTGGCTGGTCGGCATCGCCCTGGTGCTGCTGGCCGTCGTCATCGGCGACGCGGTGCTGCGCCGCAACGGCCTGCGGTCCTGACCCGGCCGGCGTTCGACACGCCGACCACACACGCACGAGGGCCCGCCCCCGATC
>JBARAE010000362.1:0-12686 GCA_049791715.1 Micromonospora sp. | reverse complement strand
CCGCCCGGTCCGCCCGTTCCACCAGGGCGGGGCTCCTCGTCCGGCGACGGGTACCACTGGGTGTCGGTGGCGCGGGCGCGCCCGACGGAGCCCCGGCCGGGGCCGGGGACCTGGGCGCGGCCCGCGCTCCGCTGCAGGTACGGGAGCGGGACGCCGGCAGACGAGCTAGCTGACATGTAACCGAGCGTAGGTCGGTAGAGCCAGTCCCGCCGTCAAGCGCGAGGCAGTGTCAGCCTGCTCCCAGCCGAACTCAGTACCCTAGCCGCTCGCGGAAGTACTCGATCGTGCGTCGGAGGCCGTCTTCGGGCGCCACGGTCGGTTCGTATCCGAGCAGTTCACGGGCGAGGGTGAGGTCCGGTCGGCGCATCTCCGGGTCGTCCGCGCTGCGGGTGATGTAGCTCACCTCGGAGGTGCTCCCGGAGAGCGACACGATCAACTCGGCGAGTTGCCGCATCGACATCTCGTGCTCGGTGCCGCAGTTGATGGGGCCCGTCTCCGTGGAGTCGAGCAGCAGCAGGATGCCGCGCACCAGGTCGTCCACGTAGCAGATCGAGCGGGTCTGGTTGCCGGTGCCGTGCACGGTGATCGGTTCGCCGCGCAGCGCCTGCGAGATGAAGGTGGGGATCGCCCGGCCGTCGTCCGGCCGCATCCGCGGGCCGTACGTGTTGAAGATCCGCACGATCGCGGTGTCGGTGCCCCGGCTGCGGTGGTACCCCATGGTGGCGGCCTCGGAGAAGCGCTTCGCCTCGTCGTAGACGCTCCGGACACCGATCGGGTTGACGTTGCCCCAGTACGTCTCGCGCTGCGGGTGCTCCTTCGGGTCCCCGTACGCCTCCGAGGTGGAGGCCATCAGGAACCGGGCGCCGTCGTCGGTGGCCCGCTCCAGCAGGTGCAGGGTGCCCACCGAGCCGACCCGCAGGATCTCCACCGGCAGCTTCTCGAAGTCGGTGGGGCTGGCCGGGGAGGCCATGTGCAGGATGGCGTCGAACCGCTCGGCGAGCGCCGGGTGGCGGGGCAGCCCCTCGGAGATGTCCGCCTCGACCAGCGTGAAGGTGGGCTTCTCCAGCAGGTGGGTGATGTTGTCCTTGGAACCGGTGACGAAGTTGTCCAGCACCACGACCGTGCAGCCACGGTCGATGAGCCGGTCGACCAGGTGGGACGGCACGAAGCCGGCGCCGCCGGTGACGAGGATTCGGTGTCCGGTTCCGAAGCGAGGAGCGACCTTCATGCCGGTCAGCCTACTCAGGGGCCTTTTCGGCCTGCACGGCGTGCGCCCGGTCCCCGTCCGGGCGGTGGCCGTGACGTACGGATGGGCCGGAGCCCGTCCTGCGGCTCCGGCCCACCTATCGAATGGCCGTCAGTGTGCGCCCGCACCCGTGAGGGCGCGCACCTCCAGCTCCGCGTACTTCTCCTCGTCGTGCTCCTTCGAGAGCAGCGTGCCGATCCAGCCGCAGAGGAAGCCGAACGGGATGGAGATGATGCCCGGGTTGGACAGCGGGAACCAGTGCCAGTCGTGCTTCGGGAACATGGCCGTCGGCGCCCCGGAGACCACCGGGGAGAAGAAGACCAGCACCACGGCGGCGAGCAGGCCGCCGTAGATCGCCCAGACGGCGCCCGAGGTGTTGAACCGTCGCCAGAACAGGCTGTAGAGGATCGCCGGCAGGTTGCCCGAGGCGGCGACCGCGAAGGCCAGCGCCACCAGGAACGCCACGTTCAGGCTCTGCGCGAAGATCGACAGCACGATGGAGACCGCGCCGATCACCAGGGCGGAGATCCGCGCGACGTTCACCTCCTGCCGCTCGGACGCCTGCCCGTCCTTGATCACGTTGGCGTAGAAGTCGTGCGCCAGGCTGGACGACGATGCCAGGGTCAGGCCCGCGACCACCGCCAGAATGGTGGCGAAGGCGACCGCCGCGATGATCGCCAGCAGGGTGGCACCGCCCAGGTCCCCGCCGAGGAACTTGATGCCCAGCGCCTCGGCCAGTTGTGGCGCGGCGGTGTTCCCGGCCTTGTCCTGCGCCGTGATCGCCTGCCCGCCGACCATTGCCGCCGCGCCGAAGCCGAGCGCCAGGGTGAGCAGGTAGAAGGTGCCGATGATGCCGATGGCCCAGAGCACGCTCTTCCGGGCCGCCCTCGCCGTCGGCACGGTGTAGAAGCGGATCAGGATGTGCGGCAGGCCGGCCGTGCCGAGCACCAGCGCCATGCCGAGTGAGAGCAGGTCCATCTTGTTGTAGAAGGTCTGCGTCGCATCGCCGGGCACCTCCTTGCAGTACCGAAGGCAGGGTTCGAGGAATGCGTCTCCCTTGCCCGACGCCTTCGCGGCGTCGCCGAGCAGCGTGGAGAGGTTGAACTTGTAGTGCGCCAGCACCAGCAGGGTCATCACGACCGCGCCGGTCATCAGCAGGAACGCCTTGACGATCTGGACGTACGTGGTGCCCTTCATGCCGCCCACGGTGACGTAGATGATCATCAGCGCGCCGACCATGATGATGGTCGCGACCTTCGCCGTGCCGGCGTCCATGCCGAGGAAGGTGGTGCCCGGCTTGATACCGAGCAGCAGTGCGACCAGCGCGCCGGCACCCACCATCTGAGCCAGCAGGTAGAAGATCGACACGGTGATGGTGGAGACCGCGGCCGCGGTCCGCACCGGACGCTGGCGCATCCGGAACGCCAGCACGTCCGCCATCGTGTACCGGCCGGAGTTGCGCAGCAGTTCGGCGACGAGCAGCAGCGCCACCAGCCACGCCACCAGGAAGCCGATCGAGTAGAGGAAGCCGTCGTAGCCGTAGAGGGCGATGATCCCGGCGATGCCCAGGAAGGACGCGGCCGACATGTAGTCGCCGCCGATCGCCATGCCGTTCTGGAAGCCCGAGAACGACCGGCCACCGGCGTAGAAGTCGGTCGCTGTCTTGGTCTGCCGGCTGGCCCAGATCGTGATGGCCAGCGTGATCGCCACGAAGATCAGGAACAGCGTGATGGTCAGGTTGCGGGCGGTGGTGTCGCCCGCCTCAGCCGCGAGGACCGTGCTCATGGGTCACCTCCCCCATCTCGGTGCGGATCCGGTCGGCCACCGGGTCGATCCGCCGGTCGGCGAACCGCGAGTAGAGCCAGGCGATGGCGAACGTCGAGACGAACTGGAGCAGGCCGAAGACGAGGGCGACGTTGATGTTGCCGAAGAGCTTCGCGCCCATGAAGCCCCGCGCGTACGCGGAGAGAATGACGTAGAGCGCGTACCACAGGAAGAACGCGACCGTCATCGGGAAGACGAAGCCGCGCAGCGCGCGCCGCAACCCGGCGAACTCGTCCGACCGCTGTACGGCCAGGTACCGCTCAGCCGCCGACTCGGCGGGCGCGGACGCGGGTGTGTCCGTGGACATCTGTGGATCACCACCTTCACAGGCGTGGGGAGTTTCGCGCACGGTAGAAAGCGCGCTCCCCGCCGGGGAAGGCTGAGATCGGCGTCGGTCATCGGCTGCGCCGAACGGTGGTCCGGCTGCGCCGAGTGACCCAGGTCACTCCGTTGAGCGGTCGGCCGTCAGGGGGTCAGCTCCCGGTACCGGCCCCGGTAGTGGAGCAGTGGGGCGGTCTCCTCGGCCAGGTCGACCGCCTCGATGGTGGCCTCGACCAGCAGGCCCCAACCGAACTCCCGGGCGGCGTCCAGCCGACAGCCGGCCCAGCCACCGGCGTCGGCGGGGACCGGACCGTACGGGGTGTCGGTCCACGTGTCGGTCGCGAAGAGGCCACCGGGGGAGGGGAAGAGGCCCGCGAAGCGGTCGGCGAGCTGCCGGTGCGGCGGGCCCAGCGGCGAGACCGCGAACCGGCCGGCCTCCTCGACGGCCGCCCACAGGTCCGACTCGGCGTCGATTAGCCCGAGCAGCCGGTCCGGCTCCCCCTCGGCGACCAGCGTGGACGAGACGGTCAGCCCGGTCGGCCCCGGCGCGGTCCAGAGGGTGACCGGTGCCGCGAGCCGCCCGCGGAGGCGGCGTACCGGGGACCGCTGCCCGGCCGGCGCGGCGAACGGGTCGGTGTGATGGATCTCGGCGCCCGGCTCATGATTCACGTGAAACATTGTGCCGCCCCGCACCCGCGCAGAGCCGAGGAAGCGGTCGTGCAGATCGGCGGGTCGTGCGTGGCCGTTGAGCTGGGCGAGCTGCTCACCCGCCTCCGCCATGGGGGTGCCCAGGTAGACCAGCAGGGCCGGCCGGTCGTCCCGGTACTCGGCCAGCAGCGCGAGCCGGGCCGGCTGGCACGGCCAGAGCGCGCCGCAGGCCCGGCAGCGCCAGAGCGGGCGCATCGGCGTGTGCGGCACGAACCTGCTCACGGTCTGACCCCCGGCCCGCTGGTATCGACGGGCTTGCACCCGGCCACGACCCGGTTGCGGCCGGGCGTGTCGGCGGGCGAGGCGGATGTGCCGGCGAGCGATATGACTCAGAGGCATATTTATGACTCTCAGGTATATCGATCCACGTGATGCTCGTCCCTCCCGGGCGACACGCGGCGGGAGCGGTCACCGGCGGCCCCCGTTCGCCCGCCACTCCTGAGCCGGGGTCAGCCATCCGGCGCGGCCCGGTCGCGGCAGGGCGACCGTCGGGGCGTAGGCCCAGGCCG
The DNA here is from genome assembly GCA_049791715.1 of Micromonospora sp. Taxonomy (GTDB): domain Bacteria; phylum Actinomycetota; class Actinomycetes; order Mycobacteriales; family Micromonosporaceae; genus Micromonospora. The sequence goes on along the minus strand of JBARAE010000362.1, from coordinate 8,078 downwards.
GTGCGGCGTTGAGCCGGGTCGGGCCGGACACGCCATTCGGGTGCGGCGTCGGGACTTTCCGGTACGCGTCAGCCGGCGTTCCTGCAGCGGCGGAACAGGGTGAACACGGGTGCCTCCTCGGGTATCAGGGGGCCGCCCCGGTTCCGGGGATGACCGGGGTGGCCCAACGCAGAACCGGCCACCGGGTCTCGCCTCCACCGGCCGGGCCGCGCACGCTCCACCCTGACGGCGGGACGCGGACAGGGGGGATGCCAGGGCTTACTACGCAGCGCGGTCACGTACTTACGGGAGACGGCGGGATCACCGGCTTGTTCAGCGGCGCGGCGTGACCGCAGCGAGCAGTTCGGGCATGCGGCGGTCGAGCACGTCGCCCGCCAGGTAGGAGCCGAGCAGCGCCGCACCGAGCCCGTAGGCCAGGCCGAGCGGCAGGGCCAACCACCGCCACAGGTCGCCGAGCAGTCCCGCCGCCACCACCATCGGCAGCGCGGCCGCCGCCGAGCCGACCATGGACAGCAGGGTGAGGAAGCTCTTCGCCACCCCGCTGCCGGTGTTCATCGCGAACGGGTTGCTGGTTTCCGGCAGGGCGTACCCGCCGAGCACCGAGACGAAGGCGTTGATCGCCAGCCCGCTGCCGTACGCGGCGAGCAGCGCCCCTGCCGTCACCCCCACCCAGTCCGGGTGGCCGAGCAGCACGGCGAGGACGACCGCGACCGTGCCCAGCATCGGCACCACGTGAAGCGCGAACGCCGTCATCCGCGCCCGCAGCTCCAGCCGTCCCGGTACGCCGGCCAGCACGTTCGCCGCGTACGCGCTGCCGTCGAAGCCGAACTGGTTGGCGATGGTGACCGAGGCGAGCACCCCGACGAAGACCATCGACAGGCTGACCAGCCCCGGCGACGTGTTCGCCCCGGCCCCCCCGAACGCGTCCCCGCTGCCGGTGGCGAGTCGGGAGCCGCCCAGGTTGACCATCACCGGCACGAAGATGCCGACCACGGCGATGGTGATCAGATTGGTCCGCCGGCGAGCGTCCCGCCACCAGTAGCGGCACTCCCGCGCGACCAGGGCACCGAACCGGTCCCGTCGCGCCCAGCCCACGACCCGGGGGAAGAGCTGGGCAACCGCCCCACCCACCGCGGCGCGCCGGTCGCGGGCCGGCCCGGCGCTGGCCGCACCGAGCATCGCCGCCTCCAGCGACCTCGACCACCAGAGCAGCAGGGCCCCGATCGCCAGCGCGGTGATCAGCAGTTTCAGCACCGCCGCCCCCGCCCGGCCCTCGGCGGCGTCGACGCCCGCGGTCCACGGCGCGCCGAACGGGGTCCAGCCGACCACCCGCGCCGGTCCGGTCAGTCGGTCCCAGTCAGCCTGGCGGACGGCGGCGAGCACCACGATCTGCAGCGGCCCGAACAGGGCGGCGACCACCGCCAGGAGAGCGGCGGCCAGGTCGCGGACCCGCCGCGAGCGCAGCATGGTGGCGAAGGCGCTGGTCACCGCCCGGGCCGCCGCCACGCAGAGCAGCAGGCCGCCGACCACTCCGACCAGCGCGACCAGCGCCGCCACCCAGCCGCCGAGCGCACCGGCCGTGACCACCAGCCCCGACACCGCCATCAGCGTGGCCAGCACCGGCACGCTGACCAGGGCGGCGGCGTACAGGCCGGTGAGCAGGGTGCGCCGGGTCAGCGGCAGCAGCGCGAACCGGGCCGGGTCGAGGGTCTCGTCCACGCCGAAGAAGACCAGCGGCAGCAGCAGCCAGCCGAGCACCAGCAGTCCGCCGCCGAAGGCCGCGGCCAACAGCGCGTACCGGGGTTCGCCGGCGAGGCCGGGCGTGGCCAGCAGGAGGAAGCCGCCGCCGCCGAACCAGAGCCCGACCAGCACGCCGACCACGAAGAGCGCGATGCGCCAGCCCTGGCCGCGAAAGTTGTTGCCAAGCACCCGCAGCTTCAGCCGGACGAAGTGCCAGGCGGAGACCCGCCCAGCGGTCCCCGCAGGCGGGGTCACCGCGACAGCCACGACAGTTCCTCGCCCGTCGCCGTCCGGCCGCCGACCACCTGGACGAAGACCTCCTCCAGGGAGCGGTCGCCGCGTACCTGGTCGAGCGTGCCGACCCGCTTGATCGTCCCCTCGGCGAGGATCGCCACGTGCGAGCAGAGCCGCTCGACCACCTCCATGACGTGACTGGAGAAGACGACCGTGCCACCGCCGCGGACGTACCGGTGCAGGATGTCGCGGATCAGCGCCGCCGACACCGGGTCGACCGCCTCGAACGGCTCGTCGAGGACCAGCAGCCGGGGGCCGTGCAGCAGCGCGCACGCCAGGCCGATCTTCTTCTTCATGCCGGCGGAGTAGTCGACCACCAGGGTCCGGCCGGCGTCGGTGAGCGCCAGCACGTCGAGCAGCTCCGCCGCCCGCTGGTCGACCACCGCCGGCTCCATGCCGCGCAGCAGACCGTGGTACGCCAGCAGCTCCGCCCCGCTGAGCCGGTCGAAGAGGCGTACGCCGTCCGGCATCACGCCGAGCAGGCTCTTGGCCCGGACCGGGTCGGCCCAGACGTCGGACCCGAGCACCCAGGCCCGGCCGGAGTCGGGCCGCAGCAGGCCGACGGCCATCGACAGCGTGGTGGTCTTGCCCGCGCCGTTCGGACCCAGCAGCCCGTAGAACGATCCGGCCGGCACGTCCAGGTCGACCCCGGCCACGGCGACCTTGCTGTCGAACCGCTTTGCCAGGCCACGCAACACGAGCGCCGGGTGCCCCTCAGTCATGACCCCGACCGTATCCGTCGAAGGCCAGCCGGTACTCCCACCGCAGGACGATCTTGTCTCCTCCCGCAGCCGTACCGGTCACAGCCCCTCGTACGGGTGCTGCCGTCCGTTGTCCCGCTCCCACTCCACCACCGCCCGGCTGCGGTCCGGATCATCCGCGAGCACCCGCCAGTACTGCTCCGCCGCCCGCCGGGTCTCACTCAGGGGGTAATGCGCCGACAGATCGGGCGCCCAGAGGTTCTGCAGGTCCACCCCGTCCGGACTGAGCTCGGCCGCCCAGGCGTTGCCCTCCCAGCTCTCGCCCTCCCTGCGGCCGGCGGCAATGTCCTCGAGGTCGGCCAGCAGGTCGAGACACATCTCGTGGACGCTCTGGATGTCGCCGGTCAGCCACATTCCCAGGCATTTGAGCCGGGGTTCCGCCTTGAACACGACGTAACCCTCGCTGTCCCGGTAGAAGTCCAGGCCCCTCACGGTCACCTCCGCGTCTACTTCAGCACTGGGTAACCGTGTCCCAGCTGATCGGTATCAGGATCGTAGAACCCCTCGATGCGAACCCCCTTGTGCCGCCCGACCCAGCGGCGCTCGTCAGGGTTCTTGACCACGTCGGCGGACTCATAGGCCCGGGTGACGGCGTTGTCCGCCTCCTCCGGCGTCCAATGATCGGGGAAGAAGGTGCTGCCACCGCGCTTCTCCCGCCACTCGCCGGTGCGCCGGTTCTGGATGGCGACTCTGCCGTGGTAGACCCCGGTACGGGCATCCCGCCGGGTCACCTTGAGCAGCTTGGCGCCCGGTGGGTCGATGCCCCCCGGCCGGTGGTGCCAGCCGGACGCCCGGCCGTCCCGTTCGCCGATCAGGGTGTGCCGCAGCCGCTCCGGCGTCATGCCCCTGCGTTGCCCGTGCCGCGCCCGCTTCTTCTGCTTCCGCAGGTGGGACAGGGCGGCTCGGATGAACTTGCCGCGGGCGCGCCTACCCATCGATCAGCTCGTTGACGACCTGGTCGATCAGCAGACCGACGATCTCCCGGGTGATCGCCTGGAAGATCGGGATCTCGGCGAGCGAGGCCCCGAAGGTGGCGACCGCGGCCGCCACGGCCTGCGCGATCTCCACCGCGAGGATCGCCAGCTGCACGATGACCTGGATCTTGAGGGCCAGCACGATGGCACCGCAGATCATCAGCCCGGTGCCGGCGACGAGGGCGCCCAGCGCCCCGTCCTCAAGCACCTGGGCCGGCCCGTCCTGCTCCGTCCAGTACCGCTGGAAGGCCTCGATGTCGGCGCCGGCGTTGCCGGCACCGACCGGCGCGGTCGCCTCCCGTGCCTCCCCGGTCAGGCTTCGCATCGTGCCGCTGAAGTCCAGCCAGCGCTGGCCCATGCTGAACAGCGCCGTCTCGTCCGCCTGTGGCCAGTCGTAGCCGATCATCCCGAGCACGGTGACCAGCTCACCGGGTAGTTGCAGTCCCACGTCCGCTACCCCAGTTCCCGGCTGAACCCGGTGAAGTGCTCGCTGATCAGCCGCTCGGTCTCCTCGCCGCGGTGCGCCATCCCGTTCAGGTCGACACCGACGACGCCGAGCTCCTCGATCGCCGACTCGAAGCACTCCGCGGCGTACGCGGTGACCTCCTCGCAGGCTGCCCCGATCAGCGAACCGATGTCGTCGTCGCCCCAGGGCGCCCCGAACGCGGCCAGGTCGCCCAGGAAGGTCCGCAGCTCGGTGAGGAAGCGGTCCGATACGTCCTGGAGACGATCGCCCGCGACGCGCAGCCCGTCCGGGTCGATGGCCCGGACCACCTCAGGACCGCCCGCCGGAGGCGAGCCGCTGCTGCACCTGGGCGAGCGTGTCGACGAATCCTTGGAGTTGGGGAACTGCGGTCCGCTGCACCTCGCGCAGTTGTTCCAGCACCGCCGTCGGGTCCGGCGCACCCGACGCCTCGGCGATCGCCGTCCGCAGCTCGGCCAGCGCCGCGTTGGTGGCCGTGCGGACCGCCTCGGCCAGGTCCGTCGACGGCAGCCGCATCGCGGCCGGCTCGATCTCCACGCTCTCGATCCGACCGCCGAGCCCGGCGGTCACCCGTACCAGGCCATCGGCGGCGGACCCCTGACCCTGTACGGCGGGCGGCTCCCCGTCAGCGCTCCGGGCCGCTCCGCCGAGGGCGGCCAACACCGTCGAGATCGTACGGTCCATGGTGGAGGGATCGGCCATGCCCGAGGAGTGTAGTAAACGGTTCACGGTGGGTTGCCCCCCCGCGTCGTCAGAGTCGCAGGGTCTCCGGGGCATGCAGGCGGAGCATGGTGCTGCCGACGTCGGCGGGGAGGCGGCGGCGGGTGGCCATCGACACCGCCACCATCACCGTGAAGGCCAGCGGCACGGTCCAGGCCGCCGGCTGGGTGGTCAGGGTGGCCGGCCAGCCGCTCAGCGGCGGACCGAGCACGGTCACCAGCACGGCGGCGATCGCCGCGCCGCCGCCGACCAGCACCCCGGCCGCGGCCCCCAGGTCGGTCAGCCCGCGCCACCAGATGCCGAGCACCAGCAGCGGGCAGAAGCTCGACGCGGCCACCGCGAACGCCAGCCCGACCACCTGGGAGACGTCCAGGCCGGAGACGTTCAACGCGAGCACCGCCGGCACCGCACCGGCGATCACCGTGGCCAGCCGGAAGCCCCGGACCGAGCCGCGGCCGAGCACGTCCGTGGAGATCACCCCGGCGACGCTGGTGAGCAGACCGGACGAGGTGGAGAGGAAGGCCGCGAACGCGCCGGCGGCGACCAGCGCGGCGAGCAGCCGGCCGGTCAGCCCGTCGCCGAGCGCCGCCCCGGGCAGCAGCACCACCACCGCGTCCGTCTGCCCGGTGACCAGCAGCTGCGGGGTGTAGATCCGGCCCAGCACGCCGTAGATGGTGGGTAGCAGGTAGAAGGCGCCCACCAGGGCGAGCACCACCAGCGTGGTGCGGCGGGCGGCGGCGCCGTCGGGATTGGTGTAGAAGCGCACCAGCACGTGGGGCAGCCCCATGGTGCCGAGGAAAGTCGCCAGGATCAGCGAGTACGTGGCGAAGAGACCACGGTCGTCGTTTCCGGCGGTGTCCGGGAGCAGCCAGTCCGCCGCGTCGGTGGCCGTACCGGAGACCTCCGGCACCGGCTCGCCGGCGCCGAATTCGAGGCGGTCGCCGGGGCGTACCTCCCGGACGTCGCCGTCGGCGTAGGTGAGCGTCGCCCGGTGCTCGACCACGACGGTGGTCGCGGTCCGGAACGCCGGCCCGTCGGGTGGGGTCACCGCCGGGCGGGCGTCGGCCTGCCACTGGAGCGCCAGGAAGATCGCCGGTACGGCGAGCGCGGTGAGCTTGAGCCAGTACTGGAACGCCTGGACGAAGGTGATCGCCCGCATCCCGCCCAGCGCCACGTTGGCCGTGACCACCACCGCGACCAGCAAGGCGCCGACCGGGTACGGCGAGCCGGCCACCGTGGCCAACGTCAGCCCCGCCCCTTGGAGCTGCGGCACCAGGTAGAGCCACCCGATGAAGATCACGAAAACCGTGGCGAGGGTGCGCAGCCAGCGGGACCCGAGCCGCACCTCGCAGAAGTCGGGCAGGGTGAACGCGCCGGAGCGGCGCAGCGGGGCGGCCACGAAGAGCAGCAGCGCCAGGTAGCCGGCGGCGAAGCCGACCGGGTACCAGAGCACGTCCACGCCGTACTTGAGGATCAGTCCGGCGACGCCGAGGAAGCTGGCCGCCGACAGGTACTCCCCGCCGATCGCGGCGGCGTTCCAGGTCGGGCTGATCGCCCGGGAGGCGACCAGGAAGTCGGAGGTGGTGCGGGCCAGCCGGAGCCCGTAGAAGCCGATTCCGACGGTGACCAGGGTGACCGCCACGATCGCCGGGACGACGAAGCCGTTGCCCATCTCAGCGCTCCGGCCGCTGGACCAGGTCGGTGAAGTCCTGCTCGTTCCGCTCGGCCAGCCGCACGTACGCCCAGCCGACGCCGATCAGGAACGGGAAGGAGGCCACTCCGAGCAGCAGCCACGGCAGGTTGACCCCGAGCACGGTGAGCCGCCCGACCGAGGGCGCGATGGCGAACAGCCAGGGCAGGCCGCCGAGCCCGATCAGCACGACGAGGCTCAGCCGCAGCGCCAGCGCGAGCTGCGCCCGGACGAGGCCCTGGACCAGCGTCTCGCCCACCCGGGTCTGCTGCGTCAGCTCCGAGCGGGTCCGGTCGGCGCGGCTGCCGGACCGGGACACCTCGGCGAGCACGATCCGGGCCCGCCGGGACGGCTGCGGGGCGCGCGGCACGGGCACCGGGGCGGCCTCGACCGGCTGCCCCGGCCCGCCCTGCTGCTCCGGTCCGGTCATCCTCGGCAGTCTCGCCTGATCAGCGGGAATGTCAAGCGCCAGCACCCGGTGCCGGGGGTCGGGAGCGCGGTGTGGACAACCTGTGGAAAACGCCTCACTCCTGTGGACAACCCTGGGGACAGCGCGGGGCGCGTTGTGGATGCGGGTTCTCCAGGGTCACTCCAGCCCGGCGCGGACGGGGTGGGCCGAGGCGGAGCCGAGCCAGGTGTGCGGGTTGCCGTACCAGCACCAGCCCAGCTTCGGCGCGCCCTGGCTGATCCAGAGCGCCGGCACCCGCTTGTCCCCGCAGCGGGACCCGACCAGCGAGAAGCACCGGTTGCTGGCCAGCGCGGCCGGGAACTGGGTGATGAACGCGATCCCCTCGTCGATGGTGAGCGGCAGCCGGTCCTGTGCCGCCATCGCCTCCACGGCCGCCGACGGGGCCAGGTTGCGGAACTCCTCGCCCCGGTCGACGTCGAAGAGCAGGTACGCCGGCCCGGCCGGCACCTCCAACTCCTTGATCGGGTCGAACCGGGTGAGATCGCCCTCGGCGAAGTGCCGGTCGACGAAGCCCGGCTTGCGCTTGCTCGCCAGTGCGGTAAGTCGGAGCCGCTCCTCGACCGGGATCAGCTCGCGGGTGATCACCAGCAGGAACGGCACCCGTGCCTCGGTCGGCGGCGCCAGCCCCGCGGCCCGGGCGACCGCCGCCTCGCGCAGCGGGGAGATCACTTCGGTGAACTGCTCGGGGGACGTCCCGGCAAGCGCGGGGTAGCCCTGGTCCAGCAGGGTCACGACCTGGCGGTCGAACTCGACGGCGACGTCGAACGCGGATCCGGTCACGGGCGGCCTCCAGTTGCTCGTACTGTCTACCGTACAGCGTACGCTAGGCCTGGACATTCCCGTTCCGCGTCTTTCGATGGCCGGTTGGCTACCATGCGCCGGTGCTGCTCCCCCTCGTGGCCGCCGCCACCCTCGCCGGTGCCTGCTGGGGGATGCTGCTGCCCGC
>JBARAE010000361.1:0-5052 GCA_049791715.1 Micromonospora sp. | reverse complement strand
GACTGCGAGCTGTACGTGCCGATGCAGCTCTCCGCTGCCGTCCTGGTCGCGATCGCCCGGCCCGGCCGGGCCGGCGGCCCCGACGAGCTGCTGCTCGTCCGGCACGCGTACGGCCCCACCGGGCTGTGGGCCCTGGTCGCCGGCTTCGTCGAGGCGGGCGAGTCGCTGGAGGCGGCGGCCCACCGGGAGGTCGGCGAGGAGGTCGGGCTGGCGATCGACCGGCCGACCTACTTCGGCAGCCAGCCCTGGGCGATGTCCGGCCCCGGCACCCTGCTGGCCGGCTTCACCGCCACCGCCGCCGACCCGGACGTCGAACCGGTGGTGGACGCGAAGGAGCTGACGCAGGCGCGCTGGTTCCCGCTGGACGCGCTGCCGGCAGAGCTGCCGCCGGCATACTCGATCTCCCGCTGGCTGATCGACGCCGTCGCCGCCCGCGCCCGGACCTGACCTCGCCCGAGGCGATCACTCCCTCGACCCCTCCCCGATCGGCCCTACCTGCCCCGGACCGTGGGCCCAACGGCCCTGATCCGGGCGCGCTCGCCGGGCGGATGCTGGGGCGGGCACGGGGCCCGGGGTGTGCAATGAGTGAGGAGACGCGGTCGGTGGGTGGGACGGCGGTGACGGTGCGCGAGGCGACAGCGGAGGGCGACCAGGGCTGGCTGCCGGTGACCGACGCCGCCGCCCTGCCGGTCGACCGGGTGCTCGCGGCGCTGGGCACCGGCCCGGACGGGCTCGACCCGGACGAGGTGCTCCGGCGGCGGTCCCGGCTCGGCCCCAACGCGGTCCGCACCCACCGGGTGTCCGCCCTCGCCGTGCTGGTCCGCCAGTTCCGGTCCGCCCTGCTCGGTCTGCTGCTGGTCGCCGCGGCCGTCTCCTACTTCGTCGGCGAGCGCACCGACGCCCTGGTGATCGGGGTGATCCTCGCCGTGAGCGTCGGCTTCGGCTTCGTCAACGAGTACCGGGCCGAGCGGGCCGGGGCCGCCCTGCACGACCGGGTACGCCACACCGCGCCGGTGCTGCGCCGGGGGCGGACCGACGTGGTCGACGTGGTGGACCTGGTCCCCGGCGACGTGGTCCGGATCGACCTCGGCACGGTCGTCCCGGCCGACCTGCGGCTGACCGAGACGCACCGGCTGGAGTGCGACGAGTCGGTGCTGACCGGCGAGTCGGTCGCGGTCGCCAAGGACAGCGCCCCGGTGGCCGCCGGCGCGGCCCTGGACGACCTGGCCTCCTGCGCGCTGATGGGCACCGTGGTCCGGGCCGGCTCGGGGGTCGGCGTGGTGGTGGCCACCGCGGGACACACCGCCTTCGGCCGGATCGCCGTCGGTCTCGGTGAACGCCAGGGCGAGACGGAGTTCCAGCGCGGGCTGCGGCGCTTCTCGTTGATGCTGGCCCGGGTGGCGGGCGTGCTGACCGCCGTCATCTTCGTGATCAACCTGGTGCTGCACCGGCCGGTGATCGACGCGGTGCTGTTCAGCCTGGCCATCGCGGTGGGCATCACCCCGCAGCTGCTCCCCGCCATCGTCACCGCCAGCCTGGCGGCGGGCACCCGCAGCCTGACCGCCCGCCGGGTGCTGGTGAAGCGGCTGGTCTGCGTGGAGGACCTCGGCAACGTCGAGGTGCTCTTCACCGACAAGACCGGGACGTTGACCGACGGCCGGATCAGCCTCACCGAGGCCCTCGGCCCCGACGGACAGCGGTCGGACGACCCGCTGCTGGCGGGGCTGCTCGCCAACGAGGCCACCGGGGGTGAGGACGGCAACCCGATGGACCGGGCGCTGTGGGCGGCGCCGGCCGCCGCGGGCCAACCCGTCGACGCGTACCGGCGGGTGGCGCTGCTCCCCTTCGACCACCAGCGTCGGCGGGTCACCGTGCTGGTCGACGGGCCGGACGGGCGGACGCTGGTGACCAAGGGCGCGGCCGAGGAGGTCATGGCGATCTGCCACGACGTACCGGAGTCGGCGCGGAAGGCCCTCGACGAGCGGCTGGCCGGCGGCGGCCGGATGGTCGCGGTGGCCCGCCGTCCCGCCCCCGACCTGACCGCGCTCGGCCCGGACGACGAACGGGACCTCTCCTTCGGTGGCCTGCTGGTCTTCCTCGACCCGCCGAAGCCGGACGCCCGGGGTGCCCTGGACCGGCTCGCCGGCCTCGGCGTGCGGGTCAAGGTGATCACCGGCGACCATCCGGCGGTCGCGGTCCGGGTCTGCGAGGAGCTGGGCCTCCCCGTCGCCGGGGTGCTCACCGGCTCTGACCTGGCGAAGCTGGACGACGACCGGCTGCCCGCCGCCATCGACGCGACCAGCGTCTTCGCCCGGGTGTCCCCCGAGGACAAGGCCCGGCTGGTCCGGGCGCAGCGCCGCGCCGGGCGGGACGTGGGGTTCCTCGGCGACGGCGTGAACGACGCGCTCGCCCTGCACGCGGCCGACATCGGCATCTCGGTGGACACCGGCACCGACGTGGCCAAGGACGCCGCCGACGTGCTGCTGCTGGAGAAGGACCTCGACGTGCTCGCCGACGGGGTGACCGAGGGCCGGCGGATCTTCGCCAACACCATCAAGTACGTGCTGATGGGCACGTCCAGCAACTTCGGCAACATGTTCAGCGCCGCCGGGGCCTCCGCGTTCCTGTCGTTCCTGCCGATGCTGCCGTCGCAGATCCTGCTGAACAACCTCATCTACGACCTGAGCCAGGTCGCCATCCCCACCGACCGGGTCGACGCCGACCAGCTCGCCCGGCCGGCGCACTGGGACCTGCGGGAGATCCGACGGTTCATGCTGACCTTCGGGCCGCTCTCCTCGCTCTTCGACTTCCTCACCTTCGCGCTGCTGCTCAGCGTGCTGAACGCCGGCCCGGTGGAGTTCCGCACCGGTTGGTTTGTGGAGTCCCTGGCCACCCAGACCCTGGTTGTCTTCGCCATTCGTACGCACACCAGCCCGTTCTGGCGCAGCCGGCCCAGCCGGCCGCTGCTCCTCGCCGCGTCGGGCGCGGTCGCGGTGGCCTGGCTGCTGCCGTACCTGCCGGTGGCGGCGCCGCTCGGGTTCCACCCGCTGCCGGTGGTCTTCCTGCCGGTGCTGGTGGCGCTGGTGGTGGCGTACCTGGCCCTGGTGGAGGTGACCAAGCGGGCCCTGTTCGCCTCCTCCGACCTGCTCCGCCCGGGAGTGCGGCTGCCGGAGGCGGTGCGGCGGCGGCGTACCCACCGCCGCGCGGCCCGGTTCAGCACCCGCTGACGCTCACACCCCGAGCAGGGTGCGCAGGTGGCGCGGTGGCGGGCAGTCGTGGGCGAGCATCGCGTCGTGCCACTCGCGTACCGACACCCCGTCGGGGCGGGCGGCGGCGATGTCGGCGATCTCGCTGTACCCGACGAAGTACGTGGAGAGCTGGGTGGAGGTGAGCAGGGCCCGCCGCCACTTGCCGGCGGCCTCGCCCTCCTCCTGGAAGCCGCGCCCGGTCATCAGCGCCATCGCCTCCGCCTCGGGCATGTCCTCGCAGTGCACGAGCTGGTCGAGCAGCGCGTTGATGGTCATCCGGAGCTGCATCTTCAGCTGCTGCAACCGGACCGGCAGGCCGCCGAACCCGAGGCCGGCCATCAGCTCCTCGGTGTAGACCGCCCAGCCCTCGACGAACACGCCGGACTCGGTCAACGCCCGGACCCGGGTCGGGCCGGCGTACCGGCGGGCGTGGGCGAGCTGGAGGAAGTGACCGGGCATCGCCTCGTGCACGGTCAGGTTGCGGATCATGTGGTCGTTGTACTCCCGGTAGAACGACTCGACCCGCTGCGCGGACCAGTCCGCCGGGGTGGGCGCGATGCAGTAGAAGGTCGGCACGTTCGCCGTCTCCAGGGGGCCGGGCGAGTCGCAGTACGCCACCGCCACACCCCGGGCGAACTCCGGCATCTCCTGGATCACGCACGGGTCGTCGACCAGCGTGATCAGGTCGTGGGCGCGGACGAAGTCGGTCGCCTCGTCCAGCGTGATCGAGGCCAGGTCCACGGTGGAGGCGTCGTCGGGATGCTCGGCGGCGAGCAGGTCCAGCGCGCGGCGTACCGTCTCGTCGTCGGCGGGGCCGCCGACCAGCTCGACGGCCGCGTCGCGGATCTCCGCGGTGACCCGCTCCAGGTTCGCCCAGGCGCGGCGCTGCACCTCGGCGGCGCCCAGCTCGGTGTCGAGGGTGTGCCAGAGCCGCGCCTCCCAGCGGCGCCGGCCCAGCCGCGGGTCCCGCCCCGGCCCGCCGTCGGCCGCCAGGCCGATCCGCAGCCAGGCGACGAACTCCTCCAGCGCCGCGATCGCGTCCGTCGCCGCCGGCTCCACCGTCGGGTAGAGCCCGGGGGCCTCGGCCAGCAGCCGGGGCACCTCGTCGCGGATCAGCGCGGCGGTGCCGGTGAACTGCCCGACCGCCGTCTCGGCGTGGATCCGCGGCATGTCGCGCAGCGTCGCACGCGCGGTCGCCAGGGCGTCCGGTATGGCCGACAGCCGCCCGGCGAGGTGGGTCAGCCGCTCCTCGACGGGTGCGTACGGGCGGGCGAGCAGCGCGTGCAGCAGCGGGCCGGGGTTGTGCCGCAGCGGGTCCCACTCGTGCGCGCGGATCTCCGTCGCCTCGAACAGCGCCCGGTCGACGAGGCTGCTCAGCAGCGCGTGGTCGACGCCCTCCTCGACGTCGAGCGAGTCCGGGTCGATCTCGGAGAGCGCGTCGGCGGCCTCCTTGAGCATCCCCTGGTCGGCCGCGACGGCGTCGGCGGAGAGGTCCGGCAGCCGGTCGTCGTACCGGTGGTCGCCGGCCGACGTGGCCAGCTCCGGCCGGCTCTCCAGCAACGCCTCCACGACCCGCTCCGCGAGCGGCACGAACTCTTCCATGCCCTGACCCTACCGACCGCCCCCGACGTCGGCCCGCACCTCAGGTGATCATGAAGTTGTTGTCACGACACGCCGTGCCGGACGACAACAGCTTCTTGGTCAACGCGGCTCGTCGGGGCGCGCGGCGCGTTCGGCGGTGCGGACGGCTTCGGCGTAGGCGAGGGTGGTGCGGCGGAGGGCGGCCTCGGGGTCGATTCCTGCC
>JBARAE010000360.1:0-4331 GCA_049791715.1 Micromonospora sp. | reverse complement strand
GGCACCGTGGCGATGCTCCGGGGCGGCTGCAACGACCTGGGCGGCACCCTGATGGAGGAGACCATCTCCCGGATGGCCGGGGCGGGCAACGGCTCCGCGCGTAGCGAGGAGCAGCTGCGGGCGATCGCGGCGGCGGCGGGCCGACCGGCCCGCAAGCGGACGACCGCGTACGGTCACGCGCGGTCGTAGCGTCGAACCTTTCCCCACCGCCGGCCGTACCACCCGATGCCGGCGGCGGTTGTGGCGAGGACCGCCGCCGGCAACCCCCACCGGGGTCCCGGCGGCGTCCGCCACGGCGGCGCGGGACGCCGGCTCCCGAACACCGCGGGCGCGACCGCGCCGGCCCGGAAAGGTTGCCCATGACCAGTGATCAGCGGAAGCGGCCCTGGCCGCGTCTGACCCGCCGGCAGACGTTGACCGCCGCGGCGAGCGCCACGCTGGGCGCCGCCGCCCTCACCGTGCCGGGCCTGTCGGCCGCACAGAACACCCCCTCGGCGGGCCGCCGGGACGATCCGATCGTGGTCCGTCTCCGCGACGCGGCCTCCGGAACCATGGACGTCTTCGTCGGCACGTCCCGGATCGAGGTACGCGACCGCGCCCTGGCGGACCGGTTGCGGCGCGCTGCCGGTCGACGCTGACCCGCCCGCGCCGCCGGTCGGCGCGACTTCTCCCCGGCGCGGGCTCCCGGCGCCGGTGATCCCGCTCGACTCCCGATTTCTGCGAAGGTGTGGTCCGCCATGTCCTCCCACCGTGAAGCGCCGGAGATAGCCAAGGATCCGGTCGCTGACAGCTCCGACCTGTACGCGTTCGTCAGTCCCGATCATCCGGACACCGTCACGTTGATCGCCAACTACGTTCCGGTGCAGCTGCCCTCCGGGGGTCCGAACTTCTTCGAGTTCGGTGACGACGTGCGGTACGAGATTCATATCGACAACGATGGTGACGGCTATCCCGATGTGACGTACCGGTTCGAATTCACCACCGAGATCACCAATCCGAACAGTTTTCTTTACAACACCGGTCCGATCGAGTCGCTGGAGAGCAGGAACTGGAACCGCCGGCAGTTCTACCGGCTGACCCGGGTGGCGGACGGCAAGGAACACGTGCTCGCGCACAAACTGCCGTGCCCGCCGTGCAACGTCGGTCCACTCTCCACGCCGAAATATCACGACCTGGTTCGGCAGGCGACGTACCGGCTGTCGACGGGGGAGAAGGTCTTCGCCGGGCAGCGGGCGGACGGGTTCTTCGTCGATCTGGGTGCGATCTTCGACCTGGGTACGCTGCGGCCGTTCCAGCAGCTCCACGTGGCCGGCAAGAAGATCTTCAAGACCGAGGGGGAGCCGGTCAACGCGCTGGACCGGATGAACGTGCACAGCATCGCCGTCCAGGTGCCGCTGAGCCGGGTACGCCGCAAGGCCGGCCGGTACGGCCAAGGCGACCGCGCGTCGGTGATCGGGGTGTGGACCTCGGCGTCGCGCCAGCAGGTACGGGTGCTCGGTGACCGGGTCGCCGCGGACACCGCCGCCGGGCCGTTCACGCAGGTGTCCCGGCTCGGCAACCCGTTGTTCAACGAGGTCATCGTGCCGATGTCCAAGAAGGACGTGTGGAACTCCCTGCCGCCCTCGGAGGACAAGCGGTTCGCCCGCTTCATCGAGCACCCGGAGCTGGCCGCCCTGCTGCCGGCGCTCTACCCGGGCGTCTTCCCCAGGCTGGACGCGCTGAACAAGGCGAAGAAGCCCCGTGCCGATCTGGTGGCGATCCTGCTGACCGGCGTCCCGGCCGGCCTGATCGACGGCTTCACCAACAGCACGGGCGATATCCAGGCGGACATGCTGCGGTTGAACACCGCGATCCGGCCGAACCGCAAGCCGAACCGGTTCGGCGTGCTCGGCGGCGACCTGGCCGGGTTCCCCAACGGCCGGCGGGTCGGGGACGACGTGGTCAGCATCGCACTGCGGGCCATCGCCGGCGTCACCGTGCCGCTGGTGGACAAGACGTTCACTCCGGACGCGGCGGCGAACGCGGTGACTCCGGGGCTGAGCGCCGCCGATGTGACCGCGCCCTTCCTCGGTGACTTCCCGTTCCTCGGCACGCCCTACGACGGGTTCGGCAACCCGCCCGCTGCGAAGTCCTGAGGGGGTGACATGGACCAGCACCACCACCACGGGCCTTCGGAGAGCGGCAGCGTCGTGCTCGACCTGGGTGGCGACTCAGGTGCGCTGATCATCCACACCGGACCGGAGCTGCGGGGCCGGGAGATCGAGATCAGCCGGACCGACCGGGAGGGACCGCGTACGCATTCGGCCGTGCGGGAACGCCACGTCCGCGAGGGTGTCGTCCACTGCGCTGTCTATCCCGAACTGGAGGCGGGCCCATATACCGTCTGGTGGGACGGTCGGACGCCGGCCGGCGCGATTTCCGTCACCGGTGGCGCGATCGCCGAATTCGTCTGGCCGACCAGCGTGCCGCCCGGGGCGGGCTGAGCCCCGACCCGACCTCGGCTGCCGCGCCCTGCCCACGATGTGGGCGGGGCGCTGGTGGTCGTTCCTCGCTCGACGGGCGGTTGCGGCCGGGTCGGGTTAACCTTTCCCCACCACATGCTGATCTTGGACGGTGCCACGCCAGCCGCCCGGGTACGGCCCGCCGGAGCCTCCACCGGGGGCCGTCGGTGGTGTCCGCGCCATGCACGCCACGGCAGAAATCTCGGGCAACTCGCCGAGAGGGCGTTACTCGTCCGGGGTCTGAATCGATAGGGCAGGTTGCGAGGCTCGGGCGGCTGTGACGGCCGTCCGGAAGGTGTCGGGAGGACGACTCCATTATCAAGTTCAGCTTGACTGCGCACGCATTACACGCGTGTAATTTCAATGGGGTTGTCCGCGCCGAACGCAACAAATTGTGACCGGACGGACAAGCACGCCTTTCGCGTGGGGGGTTGCAGCGGCGATGACGCCGGTGCGCGACAAGGAGGCATCTGATGGACGGCCAGCTCGAGGTGGCCGACCTGCTCGGAAACGCGCCGGAGTGGCAGGAGCGGGCGCTCTGCTCGCAGACCGACCCGGAGGCGTTCTTTCCCGAGAAGGGCGGCTCGACCCGCGAGGCGAAGCGGATCTGCTCTCGCTGTGAGGTCAAGACGGAATGCCTCGAATACGCTCTCGGCCACGACGAGCGATTCGGGATCTGGGGCGGGCTCTCGGAGCGGGAGCGGCGCAAGCTCAAGCGGCGGGTCGCCGCCTGAGGCGGGTGCCGGGCCGGGGCGGTGGGGGCCGCCCGGCTCGGACCGGAAGCGCGGCGGGGGAGCCGTTCCGGGTGCGGGTCGCCAGGGACGAGCGCGGCGGCGGGGGCGACGGGGGTCGCGCCTTCAGGCCAACTCGTCCGGATCGACTCCGAGCAGGTTCGCCACCTGCTCGATGATCACGTCGTGCACCAGGTCGGCGAGGTCCTCGCGGTCCATCGCGCGGAACTCCAGCGGCCGCCGGTAGAGCACGATCCGGGGCGGTACCTCCTGCCGGCCCGGGCGCCCCGGCAGCAGCCGCGCCAGCGGCACCTCGCCGTCCTCCAGCACGTCCGAGTCGTAGACGTTCAGGTCCGGCGGGACGTCCTCGACCGCGAACTCCACCCCGGCCAGTTCCTTCGCGAAGCGCCGTTCCAGCGTCTCCACGGTGTCCAGCACCAGGTCGTCGAAGACCTCCGCCTTGGTGCGCGCCAGCGGCACGGTGGCCGGTACCAGCCGCCCGCGCAGGCCCCGACCGTGGCGGTCGCGGTGGGTGCGCCGGCCGGAGCCGGGGCGGCGGTTTTCCGGGCTCGTCATGAGGAAGAGGGTAGCCCCCACCAGGGGTGGTCCCGTCGCTGCGCCGCCGTCGTGGCGTGCCGGCGCGCCGACCGGTTGATGTGTGATCACCATGACGGGCGTGTCGCACTGCGAAGCGGTGCGGTGGACCCGGTAATGGAGATACCCTGCCGCGGTGAGGTCACCACGGCGCTGCTCCCGTAACGGCTGCCCCCGGCAAGCGGTCGCCACCCTGACCTATGTCTACAACGAGTCCACCGCCGTGGTGGGGCCGCTGGCCGCATTCGCCGAGCCGCACACGTACGACCTCTGCGAGCCGCACGCCCGCAACCTGACCGCGCCGCGGGGCTGGGACGTGGTCCGGCACGAGGGTGAGTTCGAGCCGCCGCCGCCCACCACGGACGACCTGGTGGCGCTGGCCGAGGCGGTCCGGGAGGCCGCCCGCCCCGCGCCCCCGCGCCCCCCGGAGGACGACCAGACGGTCCCGCCGGGCCCCCACCAGACGGGCCGCCGCGGCCACCTCCGCGTCATCCCCCCCAACCAC
>JBARAE010000359.1:0-2756 GCA_049791715.1 Micromonospora sp. | reverse complement strand
GGTCGACACGGAACATCGACGCCACCTCGGCCGGCGTGAGTAGCGGCTCTGGTTCGTGCGTTCGCGATGCCATCGGGTCACTCCTCCACATGTATAGACATCGGCCGGGGTCCCGCCGGCCGACGCGCCTCCCATGGTCCGGCTAGTCCCCGATGTCCGACATGGGCCGAACGGCTGAAGGTCCCTAGACGGACGGATGAACCATGCCCGATTTTTACGACTTTTATGCTCCAGAAGGTACCTTATTTGGACACATGATCACGGTTCGTGAAGCGTCAACTACGAGCGCTTTTCGGATCGAGGGCACTCGGTAGGACAATTACGACTAGTTGCACCGCTCCAGCAACTGCACGGCACGCCACCGAGCGACCAGCTTGTCGTACGCCGCCGAGGCCTCCTCCGCCTCGCCGCGGGATAGTCCCCCCAGGCCGGTCGCCACCAGCTCGGTCGAGTCGTCGGCCGCGAGGGTCTCGTCCGGCAGCAACTGCACCAGGCCGCCGTAGTCCAGCTCCACCACCGACCGGGGGTGGAACTCCTCCAGCCAGCGGGCGGCCTCCTCGACCGCCTCGGTGATCGGCGCCTCGCCCACCGACTTGCGCAGCACCGACAGGGCCCGCGACGACCGGCGGCGGGCCTTGGAGATCTCCGTCCGGTAGCGCAGGGCGCGGCGGGCGGGGTCCGTGACGAAGTGGCGCTCCGCCGACTCGAACAGCACGAACCAGCGCAGCGGCACACCCCAGGTGGCAACCTGTTCGTGCACCCGGGGCACCCCGTGCTCCAGCACCCGGGCTCCGCTGCGCCAGTCCTCCACCACCGCCTTGGCCTGCCCGGCCAGGATCGGCGGTACGAACGCGTCGGCCAGCACCGAAGGCACACCGTCCCGGGCGCTCAGCGCCGCCTCGGCCACCCGGATCCGCAGGTTCCAGGGGCAGACCAGCAGGCTGTCGTCGGTCTCCAGGACGTACGCCTCGTCCGGCAGGTCGGGCAGCCGGGTCCAGCCCGCGCCGAGCGCCTCGATCACCGCCGTCCGCTGCCGGACCGGCCCCTCCAGCGGGGCCACCGCGCGGCCCTCGTTGACGTACCGGCGCCAGAACGACTGGCGGTCCCGATCGAAGGCGGTCAGCGGCTCGTACACGCGCAGGTAAGAAGCGAAGAGCGACGGCACGGCGCGATCCTCCCACGAGACGGGACCCGGGCGTAGCCGCCGCGACGGGGGTACGTGACGTGCGCGACAGTACGGCTTCGGCCGATATTAGGCTCAGCAGCACCGGCACCATCCCGCCGGCGTGCCACCAGGTCCGCACCCCACAAGGGCGCACACCGTCACAGGAGTCAGCCATGGGCGTATTCGCCAGCACCGAAGACCCGGGATCCACCGGGCACGAACAGGTCGTGTTCTGCCAGGACAAGCAGTCCGGCCTGAAGGCGATCATCGGGATCTACTCCACCGCGCTGGGCCCCGCGCTCGGCGGTACCCGGTTCTACCCGTACGCGAGCGAGGACGAGGCCCTCGCCGACGTGCTCGACCTCTCCCGCGGCATGGCGTACAAGAACGCGCTGGCCGGGCTGGACCTCGGTGGCGGCAAGGCGGTCATCTGGGGCGACCCGGAGCAGATCAAGAGCGAGGCGCTGCTGCGCGCGTACGGCCGCTTCGTGGAGTCCCTGAACGGGCGCTACTACACCGCCTGCGACGTCGGCACCTACGTCGCCGACATGGACGTGATCGCCCGGGAGACGGGCTACGTCACCGGCCGCAGCGTCGAGCACGGCGGCGCGGGTGACTCCTCGATCCTCACCGCCCTGGGCGTCTTCCAGGGCATGCGGGCCGCCGCCGAGCACGTCTGGGGCACCCCCTCGCTCGCCGGCAGGCGGGTCGGCGTGGCCGGCCTGGGCAAGGTCGGCAAGTACCTCACCGGGCACCTGCTGGACGACGGCGCCGAGGTGGTGGCGACCGACGTCAACCCGAAGGCGCTGGAGTGGGTGCGCGCCACCCACCCGCAGGTCACCCTGGTCGACGACGCCGCAGCGCTCGTCGCCGCCGACATCGACGTGTACGCCCCCTGCGCGATGGGCGGCGCCCTCAACGACGACACGGTGCCGGTGCTGCGGGCGAAGGTGGTCGCCGGCGCGGCGAACAACCAGCTCGCCCACCCGGGCATCGAGAAGGTCCTCGCCGACCGGGGCATCCTCTACGCCCCCGACTACGTGGTGAACGCCGGCGGCGTGATCCAGGTCGCCGACGAGATCGAGGGCTTCAACTTCGAGCGGGCCAAGCTGCGGGCCACCCGGATCTACGACACCACCCGGGAGATCCTCCGGCTCGCCGACGACGAGGGCGTCCCGCCGGCGGTGGCCGCGGACCGGCTCGCCGAGCGGCGGATGGCCGAGGTCGGCCGGCTGCGCACGATCCACCTGCGGTGAATGTCACCCGGGGGGCGGGCCGGCGGTCCGCCCCCCGGGCCATGGGTCGCACGGCGGCGGCGTTAAGCTGGAAATTGGGGGGCTTCGTACCGGTTTGACCACTGTCACGGCCGGCCCCGGCCATCGGTCCTTACCGGGTACACTTTGTGACGGCCGGATCACTGCGACGCGCAGGACCGACTGACGGTAACCCGAGGTGCCGAACGGCGGCATCCCCATGTACCGTAAGAGCCACGAGAGATGCCTGACGTCATCGGGGCCCGCCTTCGGGCTGCCCCGCATTCTGTGCGAGGGGGTCGAGCCATGGGGCGCGGCCGTGCTAAGGCCAAGCAGAC
>JBARAE010000358.1:0-3565 GCA_049791715.1 Micromonospora sp. | reverse complement strand
CGCTTGGCGGCGACGCCGCGGCGGCGCTTGAGCAGCGTGGCGCTCACTTCTTACCTGCCTTTCCAGCCTTGCGGCGGATGACCTCGCCCTGGTACTTCACGCCCTTGCCCTTGTAGGGCTCCGGCGGGCGGATCTTCCGGATGTTGGCGGCAACCTCGCCGACCTGCTGCTTGTCGATGCCGGCCACGTGGAACAGCGTCGGCCGCTCCACCGTGAAGGTGATGCCCTCCGGGGCCGGCACCAGCACCGGGTGCGAGAAGCCGAGCGCGAACTCGAGGTCCTTGCCCTTGGCGGTCACACGGTAACCGGTACCGGCGATCTCCAGGCTCTTGCGGTAGCCCTCGGTGACCCCGACGATCATGTTGGCGACCAGGGTACGGCTCAGGCCGTGGAGCTCCTTGGCCTTGCGCTCGTCGTTCGGCCGGTTGACGTGCAGCTGGCCGTCCTCGCCCCGCTCCGCCGTGATCGGCTCGGCCAGGACGTGGCTCAGCTCGCCCTTCGGGCCCTTGACCTTGACGGTCTGGCCCTCGATCGTGATATCGACGCCGGCTGGCACCGGGATCGACTTACGTCCAATACGCGACATTTCTACCTGTCTCCCGTTACCAGACGAAGGCGAGGACTTCCCCGCCAACGCTCCGCTTGCGGGCCTGCCGGTCGGTGAGCAGCCCCTGGGACGTCGAAATGATCGCCACGCCCAGCCCGCCGAGCACCCGCGGGAGCCCGTCCGACTTGGCGTACACCCGGAGACCGGGCTTGGACACGCGCTTGATGCCGGCCAGGCTCCGCTCGCGGTTCTGGCCGTACTTCAGCTCGACGACCAGTCGCTTGCCGACGGCGCCCTCCTCGGGCTCCTCGACCGACCAGGTGGCGATGTAACCCTCGGCCTTCAGGACCTCGGCGATGTTCGCCTTGATCTTGGAGTAGGGCATCTTCACCTGGTCGTGGTACGCCTGGTTGGCGTTACGCAGACGCGTGAGCATGTCTGCGATCGGGTCGGTCATCGTCATGAATTCGTCAACCTTTCTCGCCGGGGTTCCCCGGGCCAGGCCCGGGGCCTACGGCGAAGAGACAGTTCAGCCAACGCGCAGTGCGCGCCGAGCTATTACCAGGAAGCCTTGGACACGCCGGGCAGCTCACCGCGGTGGGCCATCTCCCGGAGGCACACCCGGCAGAGACCGAACTTGCGGTAGACCGCCTTCGGACGCCCGCACCGCTGGCAGCGGGTGTACGCGCGAACCGAGAACTTCGGCTTCGCGGCCGCCTTGATGATCAGCGCCTTCTTGGCCATCTCAGTTCTCCTTGAACGGGAAGCCCAGGAGCTTGAGCAGCGCCCGGCCCTCGTCGTCAGTCGTGGCGGTCGTGACCACCGTGATGTCCATGCCCCGCTGGCGATCGATCTTGTCCTGGTCGATCTCGTGGAACACCGACTGCTCGGTCAGACCGAACGTGTAGTTGCCGTGCCCGTCGAGCTTGCGCCCGTCCAGGCCGCGGAAGTCGCGGATACGCGGCAGGGCGATCGACAGCAGCCGGTCCAGGAACTCCCACATCCGGTCGCCGCGCAGGGTTACCTTCGCGCCGATCGGCATGCCCTCACGCAGCTTGAACTGCGCGATGGACTTGGTCGCCCGCCGCACCTGCGGCTTCTGGCCGGTGATGGTGGCCAGGTCGCGAACCGCGCCGTCGATCAGCTTGGCGTCCCGAGCGGCCTCGCCGACACCCATGTTGACGACGATCTTGACCAGCCGCGGCACCTGCATGGGGTTGCCGTACTGGTGCTGCTCCTGCAGCTGGGCCACGATCTCGTTGCGGTACCGCTCCTTGAGGCGCGGCATGGTCTTCGTTTCGGTAGCCGTGGTCATCACAGGTCCTTACCGGTGCTACGCGCGATGCGGACCTTCTGGCCGTTGTCGTCGATCCGGTAACCGACGCGGGTCGGCTTGCCGTCGGAGTCCAGGACCTGCACGTTCGAGACGTGGATCGGGGCCTCCTGGGTGACGATGCCACCGGTCTTGGCGCCACGCTGGGTGGTGCTGATGCGAGTGTGCTTCTTGACCCGGTTCACGCCCTCGACCAGGACCTTGTCCTGCCGCGGGTAGGCCGCGATGACCTTGCCCTTGGCACCCTTGTCCTTGCCGGCGATGACGACGACCGTGTCGCCCTTCTTGACCTTCACGGTCACAACACCTCCGGCGCGAGAGAGATGATCTTCATGAACCGCTTGTCCCGCAGCTCACGACCCACCGGGCCGAAGATACGGGTACCGCGCGGGTCCCCGCCGTCCTT
The DNA here is from genome assembly GCA_049791715.1 of Micromonospora sp. Taxonomy (GTDB): domain Bacteria; phylum Actinomycetota; class Actinomycetes; order Mycobacteriales; family Micromonosporaceae; genus Micromonospora. The sequence goes on along the minus strand of JBARAE010000358.1, from coordinate 1,279 downwards.
GATGATGACGGCGGCGTTCTCGTCGAAGCGGATGTACGAGCCGTCGGGCCGCCGCCTCTCCTTGGCGGTGCGGACGACGACGGCCTTGACGACGTCGCCCTTCTTCACACCGGCACCGGGGATCGCGTCCTTGACGGTGGCCACGATGACGTCGCCGATGCTCGCGTAGCGCCGACCGGAGCCACCGAGAACGCGGATGCACAGGATCTCCCGGGCACCCGTGTTGTCGGCGACGCGCAGTCGCGACTCCTGCTGAATCACGTCTATCTCCTATGTCTGCCGGTTCTCCGGCCGCCCGAGGGCGGCCGGAGCCTGGCGGAACCTGCGCCCGACCGAATCCGGCCGAGCTCGAGCCTTCGCTACTTGGCCTTCTCGAGGATCTCCACGAGCCGCCACCGCTTGGTGGCGGAGAGCGGCCGGGTCTCCATGATCAGGACCCGGTCGCCGATGCCGGCCGAGTTCTGCTCGTCGTGCACCTTCAGCTTGCGGGTACGGCGCATGATCTTGCCGTACAGCGCGTGCTTGACCCGGTCCTCGACCTCGACCACGACGGTCTTTTCCATCTTGTCGCTGACCACGAGGCCCTCACGCACCTTGCGGCGGGCCCGCTCGATGGCGGTGGTGTTCTCGCTCATGATGCAGTCACCTCAGTCGGCGCGGCCGAGAGCCCCAGCTCGCGCTCACGCATGATCGTGTAGATCCGGGCGATCTCCCGACGGATGACCTGCAGCCGCCGGTTGTTGTCCAGCTGACCGGTCGCCGCCTGCACGCGGAGGTTGAACAGCTCCGCCTTGGCCTCCCGCAGCTTCGTGACCAGCTCCTCTTCGGAGAGCTCACGCAGCTCGGCGGCCTTAACGCCCGCTGCCATCAGGACTCACCCACTTCGCGCGTCACAATGCGGCACTTCATCGGGAGCTTGTGGATCGCGCGACGCATCGCCTCTCGCGCGATCTGCTCGTTGGGGAAGGACATCTCGAAGAGCACCCGCCCCGGCTTGACGTTGGCGACCCACCACTCGGGTGAGCCCTTGCCGGAACCCATCCGGGTTTCGGCCGGCTTCTTGGTCAGGGCCTGGTCCGGGAAGACCGTGATCCAGACCTTGCCGCCACGCTTGATGTGGCGGGTCATCGCGATACGCGCCGACTCGATCTGGCGGTTGGTCACGTACGCCGGCTCGAGAGCCTGGATCCCGAACTCGCCGAACACCACCCGGTTACCACCCTTGGACGCGCCGTGACGGTCCGGGTGGTGCGGCTTGCGGAAGCCCTTCGGGGGCTTG
>JBARAE010000357.1:0-3088 GCA_049791715.1 Micromonospora sp. | reverse complement strand
ACGCTCTCCCCGGCGTCGGGTCGCGGGCCCCGCCTGTCCCGGCGTGCCGCGCCCGCCCCGGACGGTCACCCTCCGTGCGCGTCCCCCAAGGTTGCCCACGTGCTGGGACCGGGTGACCTACGCCTCGCCCAGCTCTGGGCGGCACCCACGACGGGCGCGGGTGCCGGAAGTGCGCTGTGAGGGCACTCACCCCGCAGTCCAGGACACGCCCGCCGGTGGGCCACCTACCATCCCTGGTAGGTGCGTAGCCGGCACCTGACGGCCATGGCACGGATCAGCGCAGGGCGCAGCGCGGCGTCCCGACGCCCCAGGCCGACCGCATACGACGTCTACGAGGACCAATGAATCCTGTCGTACTGATCGCCGAAGAACTCGCTCCCGCCGCCATCGAGGTGCTCGCGCACGACTTCGACGTCCGCCACGTCGACGGCACCGACCGCCCGGCCCTGCTGTCCGCGCTCTCCGAGGCCGACGCGGTGATCGTCCGCAGCGCCACCCAGATCGACGCCGAGGCGATCGCGGCCGCGCCGCGGCTGAAGGTGGTCGCCCGGGCCGGCGTCGGACTCGACAACGTCGAGGTGCCGGCCGCCACCGCGCGGGGCGTCATGGTCGTCAACGCTCCCACCTCCAACATCGTCTCCGCCGCCGAGCAGGCCGTCGCGCTGCTGCTCGCCGTCGCGCGGAACACCGCCGCGGCGAGCGCGGCGCTGAAGGCGGGGGAGTGGAAGCGGTCCAAGTACACGGGCGTCGAGCTGCAGGGCAAGACCGTCGGCGTGGTCGGCCTCGGGCGCATCGGCGTGCTCTTCGCGCAGCGGATCGCCGCCTTCGGCACCCGGCTGATCGCGTACGACCCCTACATCCAGCCGGCCCGCGCCGCCCAGCTCGGCGTGCGCCTGGTCGGGCTGGAGGAGCTGCTGCGGGAGAGCGACTTCATCTCCATCCACCTGCCGAAGACCCCGGAGACGGTGGGGCTGATCGGTGAGAAGGAGCTGGCGATCGTCAAGCCGGGCATCCGGATCGTCAACGCCGCCCGCGGTGGCCTCGTGGACGAGCAGGCCCTGGCCGACGCGATCGCCGAGGGCCGGGTCGCCGGTGCCGGCGTCGACGTGTACGCCAAGGAGCCCTGCACCTCCTCGCCGCTGTTCGCCTTCGACAACGTGGTGGCCACCCCGCACCTGGGCGCCTCCACCCACGAGGCGCAGGACAAGGCCGGCCTGGCGGTGGCCAAGAGCGTGAAGCTGGCGCTGCAGGGCGAGTTCGTGCCGGACGCGGTCAACGTGCAGGCCGGCGGCGTGGTCGCCGAGGACGTCCGCCCGCTGCTGCCGCTGGCCGAGAAGCTCGGCCGGGCCTTCACCGCCGTCGCCGGCGGGGTGGCCGCCGCCGTCACCGTCGAGGTGCGCGGCGAGATCGTCAACCACGACGTCTCGGTGCTCAAGCTCGCCGCCACCAAGGGCCTGTTCAGCTCGGTGGTCGAGGAGCAGGTCACCTACGTCAACGCGCCGCACCTGGCGGCGGAGCGGGGCGTCGAGGTGACCCTCACGGCCCAGGCCGAGACGGTCGACCACGCCAACCTGGTGACCGTACGGGGCGCCCTGCCGGACGGCCGGACGGTGAGCGTGTCCGGCACGGTGACCAGCACCGGCACCCGGGACGTCATCAAGCTCACCGAGGTGGACGGTTTCGATGTGGAGATCGGCGCGGAGGGCATCCTGGTCTTCCTGCGGTACGTCGACCGGCCGGGCGTGGTCGGGACCGTCGGCACCCTGCTCGGCGAGGCCGGTGTCAACATCGCCGCGATGCAGGTCGCCCGTCGGGAGGCCGGCGGCGAGACGCTGATGACGCTCACCGTCGACCAGGCGCTCGGCGCGGACCTGCTCACCTCGGCGGCCGACTCGATCGGTGCGGTCGCGGCCAGCGCCGCCGACCTTCGCGACGAGTAGTCCACGCACGACACTGCGGGGGCCCGGCCGCACGGCCGGGCCCCTCGTCGTGTTCCCGTCCCCGGTCCGGCGGGACGGGTCAGGCTCAGGGGGTGACGCGGGCCGGTGGCGGGTAGACCGAGTCGTCCTGGGCGTCGAAGAGCATCAGACCGTGTTCGCCGGCCAGCCGCTCGATGTCGAGCAGGACCTGGTCCTCGCAGGTCGAGAAGAGGTTCATCTCCACGTGGTCGCCGGCCGCGTGCAGCGGCGCCACCTCCCACGGGGTGCCCGGACCGGCGGGCCGGTCGGGATAGGCGGTGGTGATCGCCCGGTAGAAGCCGACCACCCGTGGTTCGGGGTGCTGGTCGCCGTGCCGCCCCTCGCGGCACCGTTGCACCGCTGCCCGCACGTCGGCGGGCGTGGCCCCATCCGGCAGGGCCCACACGCTCAGATCGAAACTCACGGCGGACAGCGTGCCATCCCCGCTCCGCGCCGTCACCCCTGCCCCGCCCAGGACGGTGCGGCAGACGTCGATCGGGCGACCGGGAGCGTCCCCTGTGGAGACTCTTGCGCCGAGTTGCGTCGATTCGCTAGCGTACCGGTGCGGTCACTGGCTGAGCTGTGGCATCGGCCCGTCTTCGGGTGGCGTGGTTGGACGCCCGGCCCACCGCGGTCCGCACCCCTCGATTGCGCGAGCCACGCGCACTCGTCGCTGACCGGCCCCCACGGTCGTTGCCGAGACCGTGGGGGCCGATCGCGGACCGCGTCCGGGATGCGAAGACCGGGCGACGGCGAGTTCGGGCGTCGACCGCTCAGCGTCGACGGTGGGCGAACAGCGCCCGATAGTCCGAGCCGTTGCGGAACCAGGCCAGTCCGGCCGGGCCGGCGGCGTAGAGCGCCGTGGCGTAGGCGTCGGCCACCGCGAGGTCAGGGCCCACCACGGTGGCGGCGACCAGGTGATCCGCCGGCTCACCCGTGTGCGGGTCCACCACGTGCCCCTGGCGCCCGGTGACGCCGGAGGTGCCCACCGCGCCGGCCGTCATCTCCAGCACCAGCGGCGCCCGGTGGGCGTCGGTCGGGTGGTGCACGGCGACCCGCCACGGGCCGCCGTGCGCGGCGTGGCCGCGTACGACCAGGTCGGCCCCGCTGAGCACGGCGTAGTCGTGGAT
>JBARAE010000356.1:0-1635 GCA_049791715.1 Micromonospora sp. | reverse complement strand
CCCCACGAGGGGTGCCGGCCAGCGGCGTCTCACTCGTGGGCATGACGCCGCCCGTCGAAAATCTGGCGCACTCGGCGCCCCGGTCCGCCTATCGTGTCGCGGATGCTGATCAGACGCGAAATCCCCGCCGACGTCGACGCCATCCGCGCCGTGCACACCGCTGCCTTTGCCAAGGCCGACGCCCCGGACGTCGTACCGGAAGCGACCCTGGTCGACGCGCTCCGCGCGGACGACGGCTGGCTGCCCGCGCTCTCCCTCGTCGCCACCGATGCCGACGGCGGGGTCGTCGGCCACGTGGTCGCCACCCGCGGCACGGTGGGCGGCGCGCCGGTCGCGGTGGGGGTGGGCCCACTCGGCGTACTGCCGGCCTGGCAGCGTCGCGGCGTCGGCTCCGCTCTGATGCACGCGGTGCTCGGCGCCGCCGATGCGCTCGACGTGCCCCTGGCGGTGCTGCTCGGACATCCGGAGTACTACCCGAGGTTCGGGTTCCGGCCGGCCGTCGAGCTGGGTGTGACGCCCCCGGGCCCGTGGGGGCCGCGGTTCTTCATGGCGCGGCCGCTGAGCGCCTGGCGGCCGGGGATCCGCGGGGAGTTCGTGTACGCGAAGCCGTTCACAGGCCTCTAGTCGACCGAGGCGACCAGTTCCACCTCGTACCCCTGCCCGTCGGTGAGATAGGCGGCGTACGTCTGCGGGCCCCCGGCGTGCGGGTGCCGGTCCGGGAAGAGCAGGTGCCAGCCGTACGCCTGCGCGGCCGCCACCAGCCGGTCCACCGCGGCCGGTGGACCGGCGTGGAAGGCCAGGTGGTTCAGCCCCGGGGCGAGCCGGTCGTGCACCCGCCCGGAGAGCGCCGGGGACTCCTCCAGCACCAGGTAGGTGGGGCCGAGCCGCCAGGACCGGCCGGCCGGCCAGTCCTGGAACGGCGTCCAGCCCAGCTCGCCGAGGAGCCAGCCCCAGCTGCGCCGGGCCGCGTCGAGGTCCGGTACCCAGACCTCGACGTGGTGCAGGGCGCCGACGGTCAGCGCTTCCCGCCCGGCACCCATAGCACATCTCCGTCCGGATTTGCCGTTCTTGACAGGATAAAGAGCAGATCGGAGAGCCGGTTGAGATACTTTGCGGGAAGGGTGCTGGTCCGATCGGGGTCGTGCGCGACCAGGGCCCACGCCGCACGCTCGGCTCGCCGGGCGATCGTCCGTGCCACGTGCAGCAGCGCCGCACCAGGGGTGCCGCCGGGGAGGATGAAGGAGTCGAGCTTGCTCAGGCGTGCGTTGTACTCGTCGCACCACCCCTCGAGGCGCTCGACGTACTCCTCGGTGACCCGCAGCGGCGGGTACGCCGGGTTCTGCTCGACGGGGGTGGCCAGGTCGGCACCGACGTCGAACATGTCGTTCTGGATGGACCCCAGCACCGCTCGCAGCTCGTCGTCGAGCTGCCCCAGCGCGAGCGCGACGCCGATCGCCGCGTTGCACTCGTCGACATCCGCGTACGCGGCGATCCGTGGATCGGTCTTCGGCACCTGCTCGTTGTTGCTCAGCCTGGTCATGCCGGCGTCGCCGGCCTTGGTGTAGATGCGCGTGAGGTGGACGGCCATGACGCACAGCCTACGGATACCGGACCTGACCATCCCGGCGCGGCCGG
>JBARAE010000355.1:0-4002 GCA_049791715.1 Micromonospora sp. | reverse complement strand
GATCGGGGCCGCCCGGGCAGGCCCCCGGACGACCTCGATCCGCTTCGTCAGTTGACCCGGATCCGCACCACGTCGAAGGCGGGGGTCTGGTTGGCCCGCTCCATCATCGGGATGCGGTGTGAGCCGTCACCGGCCCAGACCGCGCACTGGGCGAGACCCGACTGCGGCAGGCCGGGAATCTGGATCAGCACGTCGTCCGGCTGCGCGCCGCCACGGCCGTCCTCGGTCGCCACGAAGAACGCCGGCACGTCCTGCGGGTTCGGGGGCTGCCGGGTGCTGTTGAGCATCCGGCAGGCGGTGTGGAAGTGCCCGCGCACCAGACCCTGGTCGTTCAGCAGCGAGCTCTCCAGGTAGTAACCGCCCTGACCGGCCGCGAGGAACCGGTCCCGGACCAGGTTGCGGGTGGTCACCCGAAGGGTGAACGGCTGATTCCGGCCGACCTGGTTCGGGAATCGTGTGATCAGCAGCGAGGGATTGTTCTCCGCCGCGCCGACCTCACCGAAAGCCGTGCTGACACAGCGGTTTCCGGCCTGGAAACCGTCGTGCGGCTGGAGCTTGCTGTTGCCGCAGTCCTTGGCCAGTACCCCGAGCCCGTTGCCGTTGTCGCCGCCATTGTTGCCGCCATTGTTGTTTCCGCCGGTGTTGTTGTCGCCGGGATTCTGCCCGCCGTTGTCGTTCTGGCCGCCATTGTCGTTCTGGCCGCCGGTGTTGCCGCCGTTGTCGTTCCCGCCCGCGTTCTGGCCGGCGTCGGCGAGGGCGCACTGGGCGAACTGATCGAGCCCCTCGGGCCGCTGCGCCACCCGGCCGATCGCGGTCGCGATCCGGTTCAATGCGGCGGTCCGCCTGTCGGCCAGGGGCTGCAGCACGGCGTTGTTGATGAAGTCCTGGCCGTTGCGGCCGTCGGCGGCGAGCCGGCGGTTGGCCTCGGCGATCTGCGCGTCCAGCAGGGCGAGATTGCGGTCCACCTCGGCACGCGCCTGGTCCGGGACCTGGGGCAGTTTGCTGCGCACGTCCGGGCAGGCCACGGTGGGTGCGCCGGCTGCGGCGCCGCCGCCGGCCTTGACCGCCTGGCACTCGGCGACCGACATCTGGCCGTCACCCCAGTGGTTGCGCACCCAGCGGCCGTTCTGCCAGGTCCGGGTGGTGCTGCCCTGGCCGCTCGGCGCGGTCGCGCCCGGGCTGGGGGCGAGGCACGACGCGGCGGCCGTACGGGTGTAGTCCCGCCGGTCCTGAGCCGACGAGATCTGGGTCACGGCGACGATTCCGCCGAAGACCGCCAGCGTGCCGACAACCGCCAGCAGACGCTTGCCCTGCGCGTTACCGGATGACCGGCGCGCCCGTGTGGACCTGCGCATCGAATTGCTCTCCTTCTCGATCCGGTAGTTGACTGGTGACCCCGGCGGACCGACGGAATTCGGGGTGAGGATCGCTGCGACGGTCGGGTCGCACGTCGATGAGCGACGATGCCCTTTCCGCACCGTCTCCGCGCCTTTCGGCACGGCGGGGAAGAACTGCGTCCATTCCCGCTGGAGTACGGAGCGGCCACGGCGATGGTTCAACCCCGGATCGGGGAATTCGAGAAGGAGTTCGCCGACGACGGTCGGCGGGCGGGCGGGACGACGCTCGGCCCGGGTGCAGGGAACGTCAGTCGGCGCAGAGGTGGTCGAAGGCGAACCCGTCCTCCAGCTCGTCCCGGCGGGACGCGAGGAGCCGGATGTCGCCGCGGAGCCGGTCCCGGTCCACCAGCAGCGCCTCGGCGGCGGCCAGGTCACGCAGCCGCTCCCCCACCGCCACCGCGGCCAGGTCCTCGGCGAGCCGGGCCGGGTCGACCCCGCAGGAGAAGCGCTGCTCCCAGAGCTGGACCCGCTCGACCAGGCACCGGCCGGGGCGCACCTCGGCCCAGCTCCACCCCTCGGCCGGGCCGTTCTTCCAGCGCACGTGCAGGCCGCGGACGATCGGGTCGGCCAGCCGCCGGTCCACGTACGCCTCGACGGCAGCGGCCCGGGCCAGCGCGCCGAGGTCGTTGACGTGCCCACTGCGCCCGTCCGGCAGCCGGCCGATGATGTCGCGGAAGGGGACGCTGGGCTGCTCACCGCTGCCCGGTTCGGGGGCGGTGGCCTCGGCGTAGCCGCGGGCGTCGATGACGTACTCGATGAGCCGGCGGCCGTGGTCGGCCCCGCGCAGCGTCGGCGACTCGATCCGCAGCACCTCCAGCCCGACCGCCGCGCAGACCGCGTTCTTCATCCGCTCGGCGCGCTGCTCGGGCGAGCCGGCCGCGGCCGGCGGGACGATCTCCACCGCGAAGAGCGGGCGGCCCGTGTCCACCGCGCACACCACCCGGTCGAAGCCCTCCCGGATGGCGGTGCTCCACTGGTTACCGGTGATGCCCGGCGGCCGCCCCTGCACCAGCTCGCTGAGCCGCCGCGACGCGTACACGACCTGACCGGCCCGGCTGAACAGCCGGTTGCCGGTCGTGATCGGACGCAGCCAGGAGGCCTCCTCGCTGCCGGTGCTCGTCATCGTCCCCAGATCCATCCGTCGGTCGGTCGACCCGGCCGAGTCTAGAAGGTCGATCATGATGAGCGCCTCGCCGGTGCGGCCGGTGCGGCGTCGCCGGTCCGGCGGAGCACGTGCCCTCGCCGCAATGCGGTTGTCGCAGACGGCCGGCAGGCGGTGGGATGACGCCATGCCGATCTTCCTCAGCACGGGCCGGCTGGTGCTGCGCGAGTTCACCCCGGCCGACGCGCCGCTGCTCATCGAACTCGACGGCGACCCGGAGGTGATGCGGTACCTGACCGGGGGCCGGCCCACCCCGCCGGAGGAGATCCGGGACCGGGTGCTGCCCCGGATGCTGGCGGCGTACCGGCGACCACCGGGGTGGGGCTGGTGGGCGGCGGAGCGGCGGCAGGACGGCGCGTTCCTCGGGTGGTTCGAGTTCCGGCCGATCCGGGACGGCGATCCCCGCGAGGTGGAACTGGGCTACCGGCTGCGCCGGGCGGCGTGGGGCGCCGGGTACGCCACCGAGGGGTCCCGGGCGCTGATCGACAAGGGGTTCGCGGAGCTGGACGTGGAACGGGTCATGGCCACCACGATGGCGGTCAACGACGGCTCCCGGCAGGTGATGGAGAAGGCCGGGCTGGCGTACGTCCGGACGGTCCACCAGGCGTGGCCCGACCCGATCGAGGGCTCCGAGCACGGCGAGGTGGAGTACGCCCTGACCCGGCGGGAGTGGCGGGACCGCCGTTCCTCACCGGCGGGACGGTGAACGGTCACTCGGCGGCCGATGCGCCGGGCCGCCCACACCTCTAGGCTCGGCCGAATGCGGCACAGTGGACGGGCCCCGGAACGGTTGACCAAGCGCAGTCTCGTCGCCGTCTCCCACGCGATCGAACGGGCCGCGCTGGCCACCGCCGAGGACGGGCCGCTGGCGGTGTTCGCCCTCTTCCAGCGGATGCCGTACTTCGCCCGGGAGCGGGCCGTCTACGAGCGGATCGCGGCGCGGGCCGCGGTGACCGTGGTGGGGATGGTGGGCCCGTCCGTGCCGGAGCTGCCCGCGGGGGCGTACGGGATGGTCCTCGATGAGGCGGAGGAGCTGGCCCGGGAGTGGAGCGTGGTGGCGCTGACGCCACGGTTCGGCGCGACGCTGGTGGCGTACGACCGGCGGGAGGTGACGCCGGCGGCCACGCTGGAGGCCGGACGGCTCTTCGACGGCCACTGGGGGTTCCGGCGGGACGAGGCGCTGCACGAGGTCATGCGGCTGCGGCAGGCGGTGGCCGATCGGCTGCCCGCCGCGGCCCGGTCGGCGCTGGACGACGTCGTCGCCCGCGTCCGGGACCTCCCGGCGGCGCCCGGCGAGTCCCGCGCCGAGGCGGCGATCCGGATGATGGCCGACCGGGGCGAGCGCGCCTACCGGGCCGTCGCCCGGCGGGCCGAGCCGGACGGGCCGGCCGGGCTGGTCGACGAGCCGGCCCTGCGCCGGTGGACCGGCGAGGAGGGTGTCAC
>JBARAE010000354.1:0-2219 GCA_049791715.1 Micromonospora sp. | reverse complement strand
AGAGATACCACCGCATGTCATCACGGTAGAAGAGGTCCGCATCTGAACCGGCGTACCGCTCATAGCCGCAATGAGCACGTGCCTGTCGGCGCCCGGCCGTCCGGCGACGGCTACCCAGCGTGAAAGTCACTGGTGAACTGGTCGGCGCTCTGCTACCCGGCCAGTTCTGGAGATGACCTTGTACCGGATTCGGGGAGTTGAGCCCGTGCACCGACAGGTGTTGGGTTTATTCGTCGTCGGGCAGCTCCAGGTCTCCGATGCACAGCCGGTGCTCCTTTTTGGAGGCCACGGCCTGGAAGCCGACCCGGTGGGTGCCCGAGAGCAGCAGGCCTTCGCCGCGGCGGGCGCCGAGCAGTAGCCGTGCCTCGCCGGCGGTCAGGCCGAACACGTCGGCGACGATGTCGATGGCCTGGGGCGCCTGCCGCAGCAGGATTTGTGTGGCGGCGTTGGCGATGACGACCTGGCCGAGGTCGGAGCCGAGCAGGTCCCCGACGTCCTGGGTGATGACCGCCAGTCCCGCCCGCCGCTTGCGGGCGGATTTCGCTAGGCGGGAGAGGAACTTGGCGCCTTCGCCGTCGCGTAGCAGGGTCCAGGCTTCGTCGACGACGACCAGCCGCCGGGGTGTGTGCGCCGAGCGGATGGCCGGGGTGTCCACCTCGCGCCAGATCGCGTCCAGCGCCAGGAGCATGCCGGGGGCGCGCAGCTCGTCCGCGAGATGCCTGGTCGACCAGCACACCAACTGTCCGGTCGGAACGGTTGTCGTGGGCCCGTCGAACAGGTCCCGGAACGATCCGGTGGTCCACGGCGTCAGCCGTGCCGCGAGGGTGTCGGCAGCTTCGGTGTGCTGGGCGGCCAGGGCGGTGGCGACGTCGCGCAGTAGGGGTGCCTGTCGGCGCCAGGTGTCGGGGTCGTTGGAGATTCCGGCCTGGTCGTAGGCGTCGTTGATCGCCTTGTCGAGGGCGGCCCGCTCCGACGGCGGCGGCTGCTGCCCCAACAGCACGCTGATGAGGGTGTGCAGGAACAAGGCCCGGTAGGTGCGGGCCTGCGGCCGGCGGTCGCCCGGCGGGATGTCGAGGGGGTTGAGCCGTACCCCGCCGGCGCCGAGGGCGATCGTGACGCCGCCGACCGCGTCGGCGAGTCGGATGTACTCGTTGTCCGGGTCGATCACCGCCACGTGCACGCCGTCTGCGAGGGATCGGAGCACTTCGAGCTTGACGAAGTAGCTCTTGCCGGCTCCGGAGCGGGCGAGGACGACGCTGTTGGCGTTGTGTTGCGCCCATCGGTCCCACCACACGATCCCGTTTGAGTCAGGGTTGAGGCCGTAGAGCATGCCGCCGGTGGCGCCGGGCTCGCCGGGCAGCGGCTCCGGCAGGTCCGACGAGGCGAGTGGGAACGCCGAGGCGATCGCGTCGGTGTCCATGACTCGGCGCATGCCGAGCCCGTCGGTGGCCAGCGGCAGGGTAGCAGTCCAGCCCTGCAACTGCCGCCAGGTCGCGGGTTGGGTGTCGAGCAGAACGGAGGCGGCGGTGGCCCGCACGTGCGCGACCGCCTCGTCGAGCTCGTCGAGGGTGGTGGCGTGCACGCACAGGTACAGGCCGACCCGGAACAGCTTCGACTGGCCGCGGGCGATCCGGTCGGCCAGCTCCGCGGCGTCGTCGGCGGCGGCCTCGGTGATCGGGTCGACGAGGCGGCCCTTCTCCGCGTCGGTGCGCCGGTTGGACTCCAACCGGGCCCGCTGCTTGCGCAGCCGGGCGGCGGCGATCTGCGGCGGCAGGGGGTCGATGTAGACGACCACGTCGAGCCGGCCCGGCCAGGCCAGCAGCGGGTCCAACCAGGCCGGTCCGACCTCGGCGGGGTAGCCGGTCACGATCAGCGTGACCGCGTAGCCGTCACCGACCCGCAGGTAGCGGGGGGTGTTCTCGATCGCGGCCGGGCCCAGAACGGCGGCGAGCCGGGCCGAATCGGCTGGGCTCGCATCAGTAGTGGTCGGCTTGCGCCGTTTCAACAGGGGCATGTCAGTCTCCTGGTCCGGTGATGGCCGCGTCGGGCAGGGCCCGGGCCCAGGTGACGTCGGCCGGGGTGTACGGGTCGCTGGCGCAGGTCAACATCGCGGCGGCGCGGCCACCGTCGAGGACGGCGGTCTGCGCTCCGAGCGCGGACAGCGCGGACGCGGCGTGCTCGGCCCGGCGCAGGACCTCGGTGTCGCGGCCCTTGTCGCC
>JBARAE010000353.1:0-2339 GCA_049791715.1 Micromonospora sp. | reverse complement strand
GTGCCGACCCGGGGCGGGCCGGCACGGTCGACGATCGACGGTCAGAACGTGGAGACGTTCAGCAGCTTCTCCTGGATCCCGTCCGGGTCACCGGCCGGCCAGCTGTAGTTGGTCGTACCGGCCGACTGGAGGGCGGACTTGACGGCGCTCGGGGTGGCCGTCGGGTGGGTCGCCTTGTAGAGGGCGGCACCACCGGCGGCGTGCGGGCTGGCCATCGAGGTGCCGGAGATGGTGTTGTAGCCGCCACCCTTCCAGGTGGAGTAGATGCAGACACCCGGGGCCATCAGGTCGACGTCGGCCCCGTAGTTGGAGAAGTCGGCGATGGTGTCGTCGACGTCGGTGCGGCAGGTCGGGGCGGCACCGCCACCGGGCTGGCCGTTGAAGTCGGCGAGGGCGCTGACGGTGATGACCTCGTCGTACGCGGCCGGCACGTGGTTGGCCGCGTTGTCGGTCTCGTTGCCGGCGGCCACGACGTACGTCACGCCGGCCGCGACCGACTTGCAGATCGCCTCGTGCATGGCGTCCTTGTTGCTGCCGCAGGCGCTGTCGGAGCCCGAGCCGCCGAGGCTCATGTTGGCGACCTCGATCTCGCTGGCGTGCGCGGTCACGTAGTCGATGCCGCAGATGATGTCCGAGAACGAGCCGCTGCCGTTGTTGTTCAGCACCCGGACCGGCCAGAGCCGGGCTCCGGGCGCCATGCCCACCACGCCGACGCCGTTGTCCAGCGCGCCGATCGTGCCGGAGACGTGCGAGCCGTGGCCGTTGCCGTCGTTGGCGCTGGTGCCGGTGGAGCAGTTCTTGGCCCCGGCCTTGTAGACGTTCAGGTCGGGGTGGGTGAGGTCGATGCCTGTGTCGATGACCGCCACGTCGACGTTCACCCGCTCGTCGGTGCCGTTGATCTTCGCGGTCGGGCTCAGTTCGGCGTCGGCCCGGTCGATGCCGGTCGGCGTGGTCTGGGCGTCGGCCGTCGCCACCCCGTCGGGCTGGACGAAGAGCACCCGGGAGTCCCGCGCGATGCGGGCGGCGGCCGTCGCGCTCATCCGGGCCGAGTAGCCGCGCAGCGCGTACTCGTAGATGTGGCCGACGGTGGCGCCGGTGGCCCTGGCCTGCTCGGCGGCGACCGACGCCGAATTGGCGTCGGCGCGGAGCACGACGATGTAGCCGCTGTCGGCCTCGGCGCGGGGGGCGGCGGTGGCGCCGGTCGCCGAGGCGGCGACGACGATGCCGGTCAGCATCGCGACGCCCAGTGTCTTGCGCATGGGGGTTCCTCTCCACGTGCGGTTGGGGCGGTTGGCCCGTGCCGAGGCTGTCGCAGCGTGAAGGGTCGGGACCAGAGCTGGCAGGCATTCGTTATTGGAAATATATAAATCTAATGTAAAAGCCGCACAACGGCTGACCCGGCGTCGATGACGCCAGGCGAGGCGATGCACGGCCCTCCTGCCCGGTTATCGCCGTGACCCGGCGCGGCGTTTCACCCCGGCCCCTTGGCCGCGGGACCACCGACGGCTACCGTTCGAGCCAGCACTGGGGGAAGGGCCTCGTTGACCTCGATGGACACACCGGAGCCCGACGTCGTACGTCGGGCCGTCGCGGGAGACCCCGCTGCGGTGGCGCGGGTGCTGGCGCAGATCAGGCCCATCGTCGTGCGCTACACCCTCGCCCGGCTGGGGCACGTCGGCGCCGGCGGCGCGACCGCGGAGGACGTCGCCCAGGAGGTCTGCCTCGCAGTGCTCCGGGCGCTCCCCCGCTTCACCGACCAGGGCCGGCCCTTCCTCGCCTTCGTCTACGGGATCGCCGCCCGTAAGGTCGCCGACGCCTGCCGCGCGGCCAGCCGGGACCGGACGGAGAGCGTCGCCGACGTGCCGGACAGCGTCGATCCCACCCCCGGGCCCGAGCACCGTGCCCTCACCGCCGACCTGGGCGCCCGCCTCACCGGCCTGCTCGCCCAGTTGCCGGCCACCCACCGGGAGATCCTGGTGCTGCGGCTGGCGGTCGGGATGACGGCGGACGAGGTCGGTACGGTGCTCGGTATGACCGGGGGTGCCGTACGACTCGCGCAGCACCGCGCGCTCACCCGGCTCCGGGCGCTCGCGGGCGACAGCCTGGCCATGGTGATCCGGTGACCTCCGACGCCCCCACTCCCCCGCCGCACGACCCGGTGCTCCGGGACGACCAGCTGATCGACGCGCTCCGCCGCGGTGAGCAGCCTGCCGACGACGACCCGGTGGCCGCCCTCCTGGCCGGCTGGCACGCCGACGTGGAGGCCCGCGCCGCCCTGCTCGAGACGGCCACGGCGGGATCCGACCGCGGGCCGGACGAGCGACCGGCGGGCGGGGACC
>JBARAE010000352.1:0-1942 GCA_049791715.1 Micromonospora sp. | reverse complement strand
CGTCGCGACGCGTCGGTGTCGTGGTGGGCCAGTTCCGCGACCACCCGCAGCGCCGCGGGCCCGCCGAGCGGCCGACCGGTCAGCGGTCCGAGCCGGCGGACGATCCGCCGGACCGCGCCGGAGAGGGCGCGCCGCAGTTCCTCGTCCGACCAGCCGTCGGCCCGGAGCACCCGGACGGCGAGCACCACCCGTTCCCGGCCGGCCAGCCGCCCCTCGGTGAGCTGCCGGTACGACGTCCCAGCGGTGCCCCCGGCGAGAGCGGGCGCGGGAGCGGGTGACGCGGAGAGGAGGAGCTGGACCCGGACCGGCGGGCCCTCCGTGGGCTGCGGCGGCAGCAGCGACAGGGGTGCGGGCAGCAGGCGTCGGCCGTCGCCGAGCAGGTCGCCCGGGTCCCCGATCTCCAGCAGCGCGGTCATCCCGGCGGCGTCGTCCAGGACGGCGGCCGGAGCGCCCGCCAACTCCACCGGGTGCACCGCCGCCCCGGGATCGACCAGGCCCAGCAGCGCGGCCGGTCCGGCGGCCGACGGGAGGGCCCGCCGGCGGGTGGCGTACGCCAGCGCGACGACCAGCCACTCGTAGAGCCAGCGGCCGTGGACCCGCACCCACGCCCCGGGCAGCAGCAGAGCGGCCAGCAGCAGGGCCCCGACGGTGGCCGCCACGCCCCGGCCCGCGGCCGCCGCCACCACCACGACGGCCAGTTGTGCCGCGACGACCTGCCCGGCCCGGACGCCGGGCGTCGGACGAGGCGGAGCCGCCGTCCACCGTGGTGGAACGGGCTGCGGCATGGCCGGGGTCGGGCGTCCCGTGGTGGTGGCCGTCACCGCCCCTCCTCCGCATTCGTCGGGTGACGTCGGCGTGGCTCATCGTAAGGGTTCCCGGGCCGCCCGGTTGTCCACAGGGGAGGGAGAGGGGGTAGCAGAACCGAGATCGGGCCGCTACCGTCAGCGACGAGTTCCGCCGGGTGCAGCCGGCCCGTGAAGCGGGCCCCGCGCTGCGGCACGTCCGCGATGGTTGTTCCGGCGGCCAGCCACGACCGAGGAGACGAGGTGACGTCCGGGTGTCCCAGACCCAGGCAGAAGCTGCGGTGATGCAGCAGACCGCCGCGAAGTTCGAGCAGGTGGACCAGTCGTTGCAGGCCATGCTGAGTGGCCTGATGGCCGAGCTTGAGGTGCTGCAGCAGGCCTGGCGGGGTGCCGGCGGGCGCTCGTTCGAGCAGGTCAAGCAGCAGTGGGCGCAGGACCAGGCCGCCCTGCAGCGGGCCCTGCGGGAAACCGCCGGCGCCATCCGCACCTCCGGTCGGCAGTACGACGTCTCGGACACCGAGGCCGCCAGCCGGGTCGCCGGCACCCACCGCGGCATCCAGTTGCCGCTGTAGACCTCACCGAAAGGGAGATCCGATGGACCACGGTGTGCTGGTCGTCAACTTCGCCGCGCTGCAGCAGGCCAGCGCGGACATCCAGAAGGCACTCAACACCCTGGAGAGCCAGCTCGGGCAGCTGGAACGGGACGCCGCTCCGCTGGTGGTGAGTTGGGCCGGTGAGGCCCGGGAGGCGTACGAGCAGCGGCAGGCGCGGTGGCGCTCCGCCTCGCAGGACCTGCAGGCCATGCTGCGCGACATCAGGCTGGCGGTGGACGACTCCGCGACCGACTATCTCGACACCGAGAAGCGGAACGTCACCCTGTTCCAGTGAGGTCGGGTCGGCGGCGGCGTCGGGCGGTTCCCCGTCCACGCCGCCGCCGTTTCGTCTTTCCGCCCGGTGTCACTTCACGCGTTGCCGTCTGATCCGGGCCGCGGTCGGGGGCGGCGTGCGGCGTCCGCCGCGCTCAGACCGGGCCGGCCGGCCGCCACCGTCGACGAGTGCCGCGTGGCAGCACCACGGCCAGCAGCACGGTGATCGTCGCCGCGCCCCCGGTGGCACCGGCCACCAGCAGTGCCCGACGC
>JBARAE010000351.1:0-13410 GCA_049791715.1 Micromonospora sp. | reverse complement strand
GTCGTCTTGCGCACACAGGGCCGCGACGTCATCCGCGCGACGATCGACGATTTCCTCTTCCCCCGGGCACAGCGCTATCCGCGCGGCGAGTACTCGGCCGAAGGCTGCTACTTCGACACCCACGACTACGACGCGCTGAACCGGGTTCTGCTCGACCCGCTCGGCCCGGGCGGAGATCGACGCTTCCAATACGCGGTCTACGACCGCACGACGGATACTACGCTGTCCCCGCCGGTCACGACTGCTCCCGCCGACGCCGTACTGGTCTTCGACGGCGTCTTCCTCATGCGCCCGGAACTGATTGATCGGTGGGATCTGCGCATCTTCGTGTCGACCGCGCTCGAGAAGACCGTGGATCGTGCCTTGATCCGAGAGCGCCGGGTGTCATCTCGGGCCGAAGTCGAACGGCGCTGGCGCGAGCGTTACATCCCCTCCCAGCAGTTCTACTTCGCTACGGTCCGCCCGACCAATCACGTCGACATCATCGTGCACAACGACGAGCCCCAGCAGCCGGTCTGGGAAGCCCAAACACGCTGATCGGCACGTCCGTGCGCCGCCGCCCTTGGACGGCCGGCTGCGCTCCGTGACGCGCGGTCCGCGGCAGATCCGGTAGCTCGATCTTGGGTGGCAAGATCTCTCGTCGGGGGGCGCCGGCTACCGACATCATCAGGCCATCAACCTCGATGCTGGCCGCCGGGTGCCCCTCAGATCGTCACTGACGCTTGCCGGTGCCGCCGTCCGGCCCGGTGCGCTGGCGACGCGCCCGTACGGTCGGTGGTGTCCGGTTCGCCCAATGTCCCGCGGGCCATCGTCGGCGTGTATGGCACAGGTGCGCGGCGAGGCCTATCGGTGGGCGCAAGAAACGTCTGGAGTCGGCTGAACCTGGCATTGGGTCTACGCGGTAGATGGGGTAGCCACGAGGGAGGCGATGTGAATCGCGAACAACGAGAATCGGATTTCGTCGGGTTCTTCGGCAGTCGGGTGGTCGCCCTGCGTCGCCTGGCCTACGCGCTGTGCGGCGACTGGCACACAGCGGAGGACCTGACCCAGAGCGCGTTCGTTGCTGTCTATCGACGGTGGGGGCATGTCCGGCTGGAGACGGCCGACGCGTATGCCCGGCGGGTGCTGGTCAACACGTTCCTGTCGCACCGACGCCGGCATCGACGCGAGTCGGTGGTGCCCCAGGTTCGGGACGAGCGTGCGCCTGGGCCTGGCGATCCTGCGCTGCGGCTGGACCTGAGCCACGTGTTGGCCCAGCTTCCGCCGCGACAACGGGCAGCTGTGGTGCTGCGGCATCTGGCCGACTTGTCGGTGGTGGAGGTGGCTGACCTGCTCGGCATGGCGGAGGGCACGGTCAAGAGCCAGACCGCCCGGGGTTTGGAGACGCTGAAGAAGTACCTGGAGTCGGATATCGAGATGAATGGAAGGACGAGAGCATGAACGAGCAGGCGATCCAGGACGCGCTGCGGGTGCACGTGACCTACGACGAACCACCTGTGCGGCTGCGGTCGGACCAAGTAGTGCGAGCCGGCCGGCGGTCGCGGGCCATGCACCGGTTGGGCTATGCCGGCGGAGTCGTGGCGCTGGCCGGCGTGGTGGCGGTCGGCGGGCATGTGGCGGGAGGCCTCTTTGGCAGCACCGCGAGCCAGCCCGGTTCGCCCACGTGGACCTACGATCCGACGGTCTGCGCGAGCATCCCATCAGCGGCGGCGATCGTCCCGAGCGAGGGCGCGCCCGCACCGGCCCAGGCGGGCGGGTCGGATCAACTCGCCAACCGGATGTCGTGCTACCTGCGCACCGCGGTGCCGGCGGCTATGCCCGGCGCCACCTTCGCCGACAATCCCGCCCGCGGCACGCCCTACCTGGTAGCCGGGCCGGGCATGTTCGAGGGCGAGGGGTTTGCCGCCACCGCGCTGGTGACCACGGCCTCCGGCACCGGACTGCTGCTGTTCCAGGCCACCCACGAGACCATCAGCACGGATACCTGGACCAGCCGGTGCAACGGGCCTGACGCCAAGGGCGAGTGCCGCACCGGCCCGCACGGCGAACGCATCCAGATCATGGACTTCGGTCCCGACTCCGCCGGGGTCTGGGGCCGCACCGTCATGGTCTACAGCGGACAAACCACGATCCTGGCCGGGGCGCACAACGCACCCGAGTCCGACAACAGCCGGCCCACGATGACAGAACCACCGCTGACCGTGGAGCAGCTCATTGCCCTGGCCTGCGACCCCGCGCTCGTTCTCTTCCCATAGCCCGGACTGCTTGCGCTCGCCACCGGTCGCCTGTGTTCCGGCCATCCGCAGGGTTGCCGCACTCGCCACGCCCACGCCCTCGCCGCCGACCGCGCGCCGAGACGCGGGCAACGAGCATCCGATCCACTGGCCGCATCGAGAATGCGCGCGGAATTGCCGTCGTCATGCCGACGGGACCTGCCCTTTGGCCTCCAAGATCAGGCGCGCTCATCTCGGCAGATCAGGATGCCGAGCGGTAGCGGCCGCCGTCACGCTCCGCCACGCGCGGATCGCGGCAGATCCGCGCCTCGCGGGCCGGGTTAGACGCGGGCCAGCCATCCGTGCGCTGCCAAGTGGTGAGCCATGGCTGGCACAGGTGCGGGAGGACGTGGGCGACCTGAGGCACGCCACGTCATCGTGGTCGAAGACGGGGCGATGGCGGTCCGGTCCAGCGGTTGAGGGCGAAGGCGTACCCGGTCTAGATCGGCCGCCACCACGACGGCGATGTCGTCTGCTTCGTCGCCGGCATGCGGCCGTTCAGCGAGGTGCAGACGACGCTGACGAGAGCAAGGGCTGCTGATGTTGGTCGGTGCGGTTAGAACGGCCGCGGGATGTAGGCGGCGTCCATGCCGATCAGGCACACGGCGATGGTGAAAACGTAGGCCGCGGCGATCTGCCAGCGGACCGAGGTCTCGATGCTGAGGTACTCGTTGGCCCGTCCCGATTTGCGCTCGCGCCACCGGTGCCACGTCTCCAAGCCCCCGAGGATCAGGATGAAGAAGAAGACGGGCGAGGGGTGCCAGATGATCAGGCCAACCGCGGCAGCCATACCGCCTAGCCAGACCACCGGGTGCAGCGCACCCGCGACCCGTCCGCCGTCCAGCGGCAGCACGGGGAAGAGGTTGAAGAGGTTGAGGAAGAAGGCGGTGTAGGCCAGCGCCCGCAGGAAGTCCGAGTTCATCGACTCGGCGACGCCGAGCACGGCACCCGCACCGAGCAGGCCCGCGAGCGGTCCGGCCAGCGCGGAGACAGCCTCCTGCGAGACGGACCGCTGTTCGCCCTCGATGTTGACGAACGCGCCGATGAAGGGGATGAACATCGGCGCGCTTGCCTTGATCCCTTGTAGCCGGAGCGCAAAGACGTGCCCGAGCTCGTGCACGAACATCAGCAGGACGAACCCGAGGGCGAACTTCCAGCCCCAGAAGATCGCGTAGGCGGCGATCGAGATAAGCATGCTGAGGAACGTCTTGAGCTTCAGCAGCGTGAACAGCCCGAACTTGCCGATCAGCGCGATCTTGCCGAGCACCTTGAGCGTCGCACCGCCCACGGCTGCGGTGCCGCCGCCGACTTTCCCTACCTTGGCCCGCCAGGTCCTACGCCCGCCCATCACGGCGTTATGCACGTCGGCAGCCCTCTGGTCAGTCGCCGCGGCTGGCTGCGGCGGTAGATCGGGGCGCAATTGGCGGTCCAAGGACGGGTCGCTCATGACCGGCGACGGTAGCAGGCCCACCCCTAGCCGCCGCCAGTCCCGCAGGCCTCTCAGCTGGCCCTCCCTTCGCGCGTGACGGGGTGGATCAACGCCCTGAACCCGGCAGATCCGGTCGTCCTGGATGGTCACGTCGTGACTTCTCCCTCCCATGTTCTGAGCGTCAGTTGCTGGCCATCGAAGTGCAGCTTGAGACCAACCACCTCGTTGACCGCGTTGAACGTCGGCGCCCAGTCAACTAAGGGCAGCGCGATGACGGAGGCGAAGGGCGGTTCGGTGGAGGCGTCGCGCGCGATCCAACGTCCACCGAGATAGTCGTAGTCGTAGGCGGAGAGCCACCCCTCGTCACCCTGTTCCGTTTGGATGAACTCGAGGCTCCAGTCGCTTCGACCGGCGAGAAGCAGACCTCGACCGTCATCGAAGACGAGGTGGACCGGCCCCACTTTGAAGTCGGTGGGATCGCCCGGCTGATGCCAGGCCAACCGTGTGACCTTCGCGAGTCTGTGACTGATCAGCGCATCCATCAGCGGCGCCCCTCTCGTCGACTGGCACGTTAGCGGGCAGAGATTGAGCTGGAGTCAATGCGCGCTCATCGGCACGACCGCGCTGGCCGCAGCCGCTCCTCCGTCGCGTGCCGCGACGCCCGGTCGGCGGCATGTGCGTGCGTGGCTGCCGCTGCGACTCGCAGTCGGTGCTGTCTGGGAAGGGCGCGGGAGCCCTCGCGCAAGCTCAGCGGTTGCTGGTCGTCGTGTTCCGAAGCATGGTGGTGAGTTCGCGCGCCCGTTGTTCGCCAGGAAAGTCAGCGGCGAACAGTCCGGGCAGCAGAGCAATGCCAAAACCGGCAAGGACCGGGATCAGCAGGAAAATCGTGATCCCGAGTGAGGCTGTTAGGCCGTCGTCCGCCCACCGTGGCCGGATCGGCGTTTGCGTGATCCATTTGCGGCCTAGCGCCAGACCGGCTAGGGCGGTCAGCCCGTACGCCGAGGCGAACAGGTGGGCAGGCAACGTGCCTGGGCGAGCAAGACCCATAACGAACAACGCGGACAAGGCCACGGCCAGCAGCGTGACGACCAGAACGGTGGCAGTCGCGATCCTGCGACGTCTGCGGTACTCACTGCCACGTCCATGCCATGTTCCGCCAACGAACGGTGCAAGAACGATAGGGCCGTTGGGGGTCGCGATGGTTCGGACGTATCTGGCCCAGTCGGCATGGGGCGCCCCGCGCTTCACAAGCCGGAGGGTACAGCGTGAGCACGCCGGAGGGACGGGCCGGCGTCGGCAGACGTCCTCATCTCGGCAAGACCGAGCGCCGTCTTGGGCGTCCAACTGTGACGCTGCGTTGACGCGCGGTCAGCGGCATGAGCGAATCCGTCGTCTCCGGCCGAGTCGATAATCGGTCGGCGTGATACGGCGGAGTGGATAAAGTCCGAGGCTGTGCGACCCCCCGAAATCACCCTTGCGACCGTGGCGGACCGTGCGCGAGTCGTCAGTTCATTGGTCGCCTCGTTCCCCAAGGACCCTGTCCTGCGGTATCTCTTCCCTGACGAGGGGACCTACCCGCTGTATGCGGCCACCTTCTTCGGGCATCTCTTCGACAAGCGTGTGCAGAAGGGAACGATCTGGACGATAGAGCGCGGCGCATCGACCGCCATCTGGGAACCTCCCACAACCGGGAACGCGTCCTCGGACGACGACCTCTCCGCTCACCTACCCGCCGACGCGCTCGCCCGCGTCCGCGCCTACGACGGGGCCGTGCACGCCGCCCTACCGACCTCCCCGTTTTGGTACCTCGGTGTCCTGGGCACTCGCCCGGACAGCGCCGGTCGTCGGTGGGGTCACGCTGTCATGGACGCGGGGCTGAGCCGAGCCGCCGCGGACGGCCTGCCCGCGGTCCTAGAGACCAGCAACCCGGCCAACGTCGAGGTGTACCGCCGTGCCGGATGGCAGGTCGTACGTACCCTGACCGAGCCCCTGTCCATCTGGGTCATGCAGCAGCAACCGGCCTGACGACCGGCGGCGGCTTTCATTCGTCCGTGGCCCGACGGTCCTGTTGTCAGCACGGCAGGTCGGCCAACGGCGCCAGCCAGGTCGATGACATCGGGTAGCGCGCACATCGCGGCAGATCCGGATACTGGATCAGCTGTGTCCCGTGCGGTTCCCGGCGACCATGACCGGCCGGCTCAGTCTCGCCTAGTCATGATGCGCAGTGTGATGACTAGGCCTGCTGTGCACCACGCCGCCAGCACTGCGAACGGCGGTGCTGCGATGCCGTCTGGTGGAGTGGTGAGTGTTTCTCGGACCGCTTGGGCCATGTATTGGAACGGCAGCACCTGGTGGATCGTCTGTAGCCATTCCGGGAGCCGATCGGCTGGGAAGTTGATCGGCGAGAACATCAACGCGATGAAGACGATCAGCTGAGTGACCATGTTTGTCACCGGTGGCGTGGCCGCGTACGCGATCGCGAGGCCGACGATGGTCGTGGTGAGCGCGACCAAAGACATGGCCGGTACGGCCATCCAGCTCACGCGGAGGGTGAGATCGAAACGTAGCACCGCGACCACCAGCCCAAGGATCAGTCCCGGTGTCCCAACGATCAGCCAGGTGGTGACGTCCGAGACGAGAACTGCGGTGCGTGGCACTGGCAACGTCTGGTTGTAGGTGAAAGTGCCCTCGGTCTTCGAGGTGGCAACCAGTTGCGGTGCCATAACCATGCCGATCGTGATGAGACCCAATGTCGGTGCCCCGGTGGAGAGGTAGAGCGCAGTGGCCGGATCGATCTGCGGCAACAGGAACGCGAACCCGATGACAATTCCGACGGAGAGGAAGATCTGGATGACCAGCACCAGTGGCAGCAGGTAGCGCAGTCGGATCGCCGACCAGCGCAGCAGGAGTAGGTAGCTACGGAACCAGTGCCGCATTGTGATGGACCTCCGGGTTCTCGGTCAGGGTGACGTACACCTCTTCGAGGCTGATGGGATTGAGCGAGAATCGGCTGGTCAGGGACTGAGCCCAGGCCACCGCGAGATGCGCGTTCTCCTCAGCGACGGTGACGGTGAGCCGGTCGCCCTCCCGGCTGGTGCTTAGCGACCAGGCCGGCACAGTCGGTTCGGCGGTCACGGTCAACTCCAGGCGCATCCGTCGGTCGGCTGCCAGGGCGGCCGGGGTGCCTGTGGCAGTGACTCGGCCGTGGTCGAGGACCACGACCTTGTCGATCACGCGTTCGGCCTCGGCAATGTTGTGAGTGACCAGGACGACCCCGCGACCCTCGGTGGCCAGCACCCGGACCTGCTCCCAGAGCAGGCGCCGGCGCACCGGGTCAACGTCGTTGGTGGGCTCGTCCAACATCACCAGCCGGCCGGGTTCGACGATTGCCATGCAGAACGCGGTGAGCCGCCGTACGCCGCCGGACAAGCGTTCGCCGGGCTGGTCTGCCCACTCCTCTATGTCGAGTGCGGCGAGTAGTTCGGCAGTGCGCCGCTGCACCGCCCGGCGGTGGCCGCCGCGGATTCCGCCGATGATCTCGATCGCCTGCCGCGTGGTGACACCGGTGAGTGGAGCGTGGGCCTGTGGTTGGAACGAGCAGACCGAGCGTGCCCAGGCGGGCTCGGCGACCGGGTCGCGGCCGAGCAGGGTGATCGTGCCGGCGGTCGGCCGAGCCAGGCCGACGACCTGATTCAGCAGGGTTGTCTTGCCGGCGCCGTTGTGTCCCAGCAGGCCGAGGACGTCGCCGCCGGCTACCGCCAAGCTGATGCCGTCGTTGGCCCGTGCCCCACGGCGATAGACCTTGGTCAGGTTGTTTATGTGCAGCATGAGCACCCCGAATACTGTCCGGTATCTGGATACCGGACAGTATCTGGATACTGTACCGAATGTCAATGGGATAGATTCGGTGCCATGGCTGAACGACTCACCCGAGCCCAGCAGCAAGAGGCCACCCGGGCACGCCTGCTGGACGCTGCGGAGGCCCTCTTCGGCGATCGAGGGATTCACCAGACCTCTCTGGATGAGATCGCCGCGTCCGCCGGCCTGACCAAGGGCGCCATATACGCGAACTTCGGCAGCAAGAACGATCTCGTCGCGGCGATCCTGGAACGCAAGCTCAGCTCCGACGAACCACATCCCCCGAGCCGGTCCCTGGCCGCGTGGGTGGGTCGCCTCGGCGACAGCTACGAGTCCACCGTCGACCGTGCCGAGATTCGCCGCTTTGCGATGGCGTTCGTCGAGTTCTGGCTCTACGGCATGCGGAACGAATCCGCCCGGGCTTCGCTAACCCATTGGCTCCAGACCGTCCGCGAAGCCCACGCCAAGGAGGCCACCGCATTGGCTGGTGACGACCTCCCCCTGCCGGCCGATCAGCTAGCCACGTTGCTTTTGGCGCTCGACATTGGCGTGGGCCTCCAGCGCTGGCTGGACCCCCAAGCCGTGCCGGCCGAGGTCTACACGACCGGCCTCAAGGCGATTCTGGGACGCGAGCGCTCATAAGGGCACACCGCCCGGCGGAATCACCCTGAGCCGGGATCATTGCGCTCCGCCGAGATGCCAGCCGCTCCACGTCGAAGTGGCGCACTCATCTCGGCAGATGAGGACACCTCCGCTGCGACGGACACCCACGAACCGTGACGCCTTCGGGTCCGTCGAAGAGGTCACCGCGCAGGAAGCGCTGGTCATGACGTTGCGGGTGGGATCCGAGTCGCAGATGGCGGGACCAGCAAACGGCTTCGGCGGAGCCGCCAATACCGCGCCCAGACCTGCCACTACCAGCGAAGACACCGGCTCCCTCAACTGCAACTGGAGTACTAACCCGCGTTGGCGCGGCGGGCCGTGCTGAACCGGCGTTGGTAGGCGGCGGGGCTGATCGACAGTTTCCTGGCGAAAACCCGTCGCATGCTTTCGTAGCTGGGGAACCCGGCGAGGGTCGCGGCCTGCGTCGCGGTGTGTCCTTGGTCGAGCAGTGCCCTGGCCATGTCGAATCGGATGTTTTCCACGTAGCGTGCCGGTGTCGTGGACAGCTCGTCGTGGAAAAGCCGGGTGAGGTGCCGGGTGCTCACGTTGAGGTGTTTCGCGAGTTCACCGAGCGAGTGGTCCTCGCGGGGATTCGCCGTCACCAAGTCGGTGATTTTGCGGAGAGCCGGCGAGCGGGGCGGCGGTCCTTGCAGCGGTGCCGAGAACTGGGACTGGCCGCCCGCACGCTGCATGTACACCACCAAGGCGCGTGCGACGTCGCGCGCCAGGTCGGGCCCGTGGTCCTCTTCGACGAGAGCGAGCGCCAGATCGATACCGGCCGTCACCCCTGCCGACGTGTACGTGGTGCCATCGCGAACGTAGATCGCGTCGGGCTCGACGCGGCACGTCGGATACCGGGCGGCAAGCTCGTGCGCGACCTGCCAGTGTGTGGTCGCGCGCTTGCCGTCGAGGACGCCGGCGGCGGCGAGGACGAACGCCCCGGTGCAGATCGACACGACCCGGCCAGCCACAGCCGCCGGTATCCGTGCGGCGTCCGCCAGGTCGGCGGGGACACGGGCGCGCGGATAGCGGTCGGACCCGGTCACCAGTAACGTGTCGAGAGCCGGCTCCGAGGAGACGGCGCCGTCGACCGTGATCCGGACCCCGAGGTTCGACGTGACGTCCGCACCGGTCGGCGACAGCAGCACGATCCGGTAGTCGGCACCGAACCGGTTCGCCTCCTTGAACACCTCCGCGGGACCGGCGACGTCCAGCAACGTCACTCCGTCGTAGACGAAGATCGCGACGCGATGGGGACCAGCGTTCACCACTCCGGTCCCTTCGGAGCCGGATCCGCGCGGTGAGCGGCCGGACCCGGCGGCACTGACCGCCGTTGGGTCGGCGAAACAGGAGGCATGGACACCGTTTATTGGTAGCACGCCATTACCGGAGATGACGGGGACCCTCGTGGGCGGGGTTGCTCACGTTACGACTATTGCATGTAAACGAACTCTCCGTGATCTTCGGCTGATTAGGTGCACAGCAGGGGTTTGTTCAAGAAACGCCGGAGCCGTTGCAAAGGCTGGTCTACGAAATCCTCGTGCCGCAACCGATGCCCGGTCGACTCACGGGATGAACCCGACACCAGGCGTCGCGTGGAACGGGCCGTGACGGACGACGCGAAGTCGCAGGCCACGCGCTGGACCCGGCTGCGGGACGTGGTGCCGCGCGTCACACGACTGCGATCTCGCCTCGTCCGGATATAAGTGATTCCTGGCCGGACGAAGGCGGCGCCGTACGACGATCGGTGGGCAGCATGGAGGTCGGAAACAGGTTCCGCACACATTTCCGGAAGGTCAGAGATCATGCCAGAGGCCATCGCGGGGTTGGAGATTCCTGAGACAGCGGCGGTCGCCGAAGCGACCAGGCGCATCCAGGAGACGACCAGCCCCCTCATCTACCACCACTCCCGACGGGTCTTCTTCTTCAGCCTGATTCACGCTCACAAGCTTGGCGTGAAACCGGACCCGGAGCTGCTCTATCTGGCGGCCATGTTCCACGATACCGGCCTCCTGACTCCCTTTTCCGACGTCGAGCAGCGCTTCGAAGTCGATGGCGCCGACCACGCGCGCAAGTTCCTCCTGGACCGGGGTTTCTCGACGGCCGCCGCCGAGACCGTTTGGACGGCGATCGCGCTGCACACCACGCCGGGCATCCCCGACCGGATGGCCCCGGAAATCGCGACCACGTACCTCGGTGTCTTGACCGACGTGCTCGGCTTCGGCCTCGACGGACTGGAACACGATCAGCTAAGCGAAATCCTCGCCGTCCATCCACGAGGGGACTTCAAGAACGAGTTTCTGCGAGCCTACGTCGACGGGCTGAAGAACCGCCCCGAAACCACGAACGGCACCGTGAACTCCGACGTGCTCGAACACTTCATCCCCGGCTTCCAGCGCGTGACGACGGTCGAGCGCATCGTCGGTTCGCCCTGGCCGAGCTGATTGGACACAGGCTCACCAGCGCACCAACGACGGGCGATCCACGACCTCCGCGGCCGGGGCCGGCACCACGCGCGCCACGAGCGGACCCCGTGCTGAGCCCCCACAACCACCCCATACCGACGAACTTTCTTGGAAAAGGATTCGAGCATGCGAGCGATCACCGTGCGAGACCGTGACGCGGGTGTCAGCGGGCTCACCCTGAGCGACATGCCTTACCCCCACGCTGCGGAAAACGACGTCATCGTGCGCGTGCACGCCGCAGGCTTCACCCCCGGAGAGCTCGACTGGCCGGGAACGTGGTCCGATCGCGCCGGTCGCGACCGGACACCCAGCATCCCCGGGCACGAGCTGTCCGGAGTTGTGGTCGAGCTCGGCTACGGAACCACCGGCCTCACCGTGGGCCAGCGGGTGTTCGGACTGACCGACTGGACCCGCAACGGATCCCTGGCCGAATACACCGCGGTGGAGGCTCGCAACCTCGCCCCCCTCGCGGCCGACGTCGACCACACCGTGGCCGCCGCGCTGCCCATCTCCGGACTGACCGCATGGCAGGGACTGTTCGACCACGCCCACCTCACGACCGGCCAGACCGTCCTCATTCACGGCGCCGCGGGCGGCGTCGGCTCGATCGCCGTTCAACTCGCGCGGGAGGTGGGCGCCCGCGTGATCGGCACTGGCCGAGCCGACGACCGTGATGTCGCGCTCGGCCTCGGCGCGCAGACCTTCCTCGACCTGGACGCCGATGATTTGCAGCACATCGGCGAGGTGGACGTGGTGTTCGACGTCATCGGCGGCGACATCCTCGAGCGATCGACCGAACTGGTACGCCCGGGCGGCACCCTCGTCACCATCGCCATGCCACCTACCGTGCAGCCGAAGGACGGGCGAGCCATCTTCTTCGTCGTCGAACCTGATCGCGCCCGGCTGACCGACCTCGCCCAGCGCCACCGGACCGGACGGCTCAACCCCATCGTCGGCGCCGTGCGACCGCTTTCCGAAACGGCCTCCGCGTTCGCCCGCTACCGCCGCACGCCCGGCAAGGCGATCATTCAGGTCGCGGACGAACAAGGAACGCAGCACTCGTGATCAGTGTGCGAATGCCAGCGGCGTGCTGATCGCCGGCACGGCTGCCGCGGTCGTCGGATGCGCCCCTGCGACCGAGCGTCCGACCACCTGGCCACCGCGGGCAGGGTTTCGAGCATGGCCAGGTGGCTCACGAAGGTGCCGCACGTCCGCTGGGTCACGGCTACGGATGTACTTCATCGACTGCCAGAAGACCAGCCAGCCCAGGGCATGCTCCTCTACTTCGAGGACAGCAACTTGCCACTTCCCGTGCTTGGCCAGCGCCGCCTGATGCTCCTTTGACAGCAGGGCCTCGACGAGCTCCACGGCACGTTCCTCGGTGACCATGCAACTCATCATTCGCCCCGACGCAACCGGGCTCGTTGTCTCATGCTCGTGTCAGCTTCCATCGGGACGGGAGGCGGTCGGCTGCGCCGGCCAGAAAGGCCACTCCTCGAACGATCTGCAACGCCCGTCGTCGGCGAAGCGCATGACCCACAGGTCGCGGTACTCCTGGTCGATTGGGTCGCCATACCGGACCTCCACCCGCGCCACCGCCGTGTCGCCCTCCACCGCGACGATCTCGCTCCTCATCTGGAACACCTCGTCCGGGCCGTCACGCTCGTCTTCCCACATCCGGGCTATGCCCGGCAGGCCGACGATCGGTGTCCGGTAAGGCCCCTGCAGATAGCTCGCCTCTGCGGTGAAGATCGTGGCAAGCACCTCCGTCCCCGGCGCCCGCCACGCCTGCTCGTAGGCCCCAAGCCAGCCAGTCACTTGCTCCCTATCCACAAGCATCCAGCTTGCCACTTGACCGAGCGCCAATGCCGTCAGGACTGCACTCAGGGATCTACCCAATCTGGGTGGATCGCGAGATCTCGCCTACAAGCTCTGTGCAGCACGTCCGTCCTTGTCCGGGGCAGTCGTTAGCTCGGAGTACCGTCCGTCTCCGGACTCGCTGATGCGCCGCCGTCCGGTGCGGTCGCTGTCAGCGTTGCTGTCGACACCTTCCCCGCCGGCCCACGCCGTAGGCGGGGCTTGGGCCTGTGCCACGTCCTACTTGAAGTAATGCCACCCGCCGCCGTCTCTAACCCGGGCCTCGGAGTCGAACCCGACCTCGACACGCTCAGCATCCGGCCAACCCTCCCGAGCGAAACAAGCGACGACCGTCTCGCGCATACGTTCGATCTCTGCCAGCAGACCCGCGTCGTGCTGACAGTCGGCGCGGTCCTTGCTCGGGAAGTACCAGGCGGGCAAACGCGACGGGGAACCGGCGAGCAAGACCCAGACGACGAGGTGCTTACGGTCGATATCGACTACTCCGTACCAGAACACGGACGAGAAAAGTCCGGTACTGCCACGAGCAAGCTCCCGCCGCGCTCGCTTCACAGCGCGGTCACACTGCCTCTTCGGCGTCCGTGGGAGGAGAGACACAGTCACATCGTCGCAGAGGGTCGAACAACCGCACGGGCGCCAGCAGCTCCCGATGTCCTCGTCACGAGGACTCCGGACGAGCTGGCGGCACCGTCGCGGTCGAGTCGATCGACACACGGTCTAAGGGACGTCTCGTAACTCGGTGAAGGCGTTGCCGGTGACCGGGTTGGCGCTCACCCGGCGAGGACGATGTTGTGGAGATGGGCGATGCCGGAAGCGGTATCGATCAAGGTGTGGGCGGCTCGGC
>JBARAE010000350.1:0-6658 GCA_049791715.1 Micromonospora sp. | reverse complement strand
GGCACCTGCTCGTTGTTGCTCAGCCTGGTCATGCCGGCGTCGCCGGCCTTGGTGTAGATGCGCGTGAGGTGGACGGCCATGACGCACAGCCTACGGATACCGGACCTGACCATCCCGGCGCGGCCGGGTCGCGCCGGGTGGCCGGCGGGGGTGGGGCCGGGTGACGCCGGCGACCCGGCGGTCAACGACGTCGACGTCATCCGGGTGCACGGTGAGGCGCGGCTGGCCGGCACCGTGCACGTGGTGGGGGCGAAGAACTCGGCGCTCAAGCTGATGGCCGCCGCGCTGCTCGCCCCCGGCCGGAGCGTGATCACCAACGTGCCCCGGATCACCGACATCGCCATCATGGGCGAGGTGCTGCGTCGGCTGGGCTGCGGCGTCCGGTTCGCCGCGGACGACCCGGTCGACCCGATGGTGGCGCGGGGCGGGGTGGAGCGATCCCGGTCGGTCGTCATCGACGTGCCGGAGCAGCCGGGCGCCGACGCCGACTACGACCTGGTCCGCCGGCTCCGCGCGTCGATCTGCGTGCTGGGCCCACTGCTGGCCCGCCGACGGTACGTGCGGGTGGCCCACCCGGGCGGCGACGCGATCGGCTCCCGGGGCCTGGACATGCACATCGCCGGCCTGACCCGGATGGGGGCGGACATCTCCGGTGAGCACGGCTTCGTCATCGCCGCCGCGCCCGACGGGCTGCACGGCGCGGACATCGTGCTGGACTTCCCCAGCGTCGGCGCCACCGAGAATCTGGTGATGGCGGCCGTGCTGGCCCGCGGCACCACGGTCATCGAGAACGCCGCCCGGGAGCCCGAGATCGTCGACATCTGCACCATGCTGAACGGGATGGGGGCGCGCATCGAGGGTGCGGGCACCTCCACCCTGCACATCGTCGGGGTCCCCGAGCTGCATCCGGTCCGGCACGCCACCGTGGGGGACCGGATCGTCGCCGGGACGTGGGCGTTCGCCGCCGCGATGACCCGCGGCGACGTCACGGTGACCGGTATCGACCCGGCGTTCCTCGAGGTCGCGCTCGACAAGCTCATCTCGGCGGGCGGCCTGGTGGAAACCCGCGGCGGCGCCTTCCGGGTACGCATGGACGACCGCCCCACGGCGGTGGACGTGGTGACCCTGCCGTTCCCGGGCTTCGCCACTGACCTGCTGCCGATGGCGATCGGGCTGGCCGCGGTGAGCGAAGGCGCCTCCCTGATCACCGAGAACATCTTCGACGGCCGGTTCATGTTCGCCAACGAGATGATGCGCTTGGGCGCGGACATCAAGACCGACGGCCACCACGCCGTGGTACGCGGCCGCGACCGCCTCTCCGGCGCCCCGGTTCGCGCCACCGACATCCGGGCCGGCGCCGGGCTGATCATCGCCGGGCTCTGCGCCGACGGGGTCACGGAGGTGTCCCACGTGCACCACGTGGACCGCGGCTACCCGGACTTCGTCGCCGACCTGCAGGCGCTCGGCGTCGAGGTGGAACGCGGAACGGTGGCGGAGGAGCCGGCCCTGGAGATCTGACCCGGAGACGGCTCAGCGGTCGTTCAGGCTCGCCGACAGTTCTGTCTTGTCATGCCCTCGCGGCCCTCGCTGCGCTCGGTGCGTTCGGCCATGACAGTTTTGGGTTGTCATGCCTCGCGGCCCTCGCTGCGCTCGGTGCGTTCGGCCATGACTAGGGTGCTGGCAGACACTCAATCAGGCGAGGGAGAAGCAGATGGCGGGTCGACTCGCGGTCGTCGGTGCCGGGCTGATGGGCTCGGGTATCGCCCAGGTGGCGGCGCAGGCGGGCTGGCAGGTGACGCTGCGGGACCTGGACGACGCGGCGACCAAGCGGGGCGTCGACGGCATCCGGAAGTCGCTGGAGAAGTTCGCCGAGAAGGGGAAGATCGAGGCGTCCGACGTCGAGGC
This sequence comes from Micromonospora sp., assembly GCA_049791715.1. Classification (GTDB taxonomy): domain Bacteria; phylum Actinomycetota; class Actinomycetes; order Mycobacteriales; family Micromonosporaceae; genus Micromonospora. Next base: position 4,753 of record JBARAE010000350.1, on the reverse strand, counting down.
GGCGCTGGGCCGGATCACCCCGACCACCGACCTGGAGGCGGTCGCCGACGCGGACATCGTGGTCGAGGCGGTCTTCGAGCGGCTGGAGATCAAGCACGAGGTGTTCCGCGCGCTGGACAAGATCTGCAAGGCGGACGCGGTGCTGGCCACCAACACCTCGGCCATCCCGGTCACCCAGATCGCCGCGGTGACCGAGCGTCCGGAGGCGGTCGTCGGCACCCACTTCTTCTCGCCGGTGCCGATGATGAAGCTCTGCGAGCTGGTTCGCGGCTACAAGACCAGCGACGAGACCCTGGCGACGGTGAAGTCGTTCGCCGAGGAGATCGGCAAGACGGTGGTGGTGGTCAACCGGGACATCGCCGGCTTCGTCACCACCCGCCTGATCGCCGCGCTGGTCGTCGAGGCGGTCAAGCTGGTCGAGTCGGGCGTGGTCTCCGCCGAGGACCTGGACACCGCCTGCCGGCTCGGCTTCGGGCACGCCATGGGCCCGCTGGCGACCACCGACCTGACCGGCGTGGACGTGCTGCTGCACGCCTCGAAGAACATCTACACCGACACCGCGGACGAGAAGTTCTTCCCGCCGGAGCTGCTCCAGCGCATGGTCACCGCCGGTGACCTGGGCCGCAAGACCGGCAAGGGCTTCTACACGTACTGAGCCGTGGTGTGACGCCCCCGGCTGTGCGCCGGGGGCGTCATGCTGTGCGGGACGGGGTGAGGGCGGCGCCGAGGAGGGCGAAGGCGTCGGGGATGACGGTGCCCCAGTAGGTGAAGTTGTGCCGGCCGTCGGCCCACTCGGCTCGGGCCGGCGGCTCGGGCAGCGCCCGCGCCAGGGCGCGCACGTCCCGGAGGAACCCGTCCTGCCGGCCGCACCACAGGCCGACGGGGGTGCCGCGCAGCCGGGCCGCCCCCTGGAAGACCGCGTCCCCGGGCCGCACGGCGGGGGAGAAGACCGCCACCGTCCGCAACCAGCCGGGGTACGCCTCGGCCAGCAGCAGGGCCCCGAAGCCCCCCATCGACCAGCCCCAGGCGGCGATCCGGCTGGTGTCGAAGCCCCGCCGCGCGCACCAGGAGGGCACCTCCTCCCGCACCATCCGCTGCGGGTCGTCGTCTCGCGAGCGCCGCCAGGACAGCCGGCCGCCGGTGGCCCCGGCGAGCACGAACGGTGGCACCCCGTGGCGTACCGCGTCGGTGAGGAAACGGGCGAAGCCGAAGCGCGGAAAGTCCTCGGCGGTGGCGGAGGCGCCGTGCAGGACCAGGCAGACGGGCAGGCCCCGGCCGTCGCCGTACCCGTCGGGGACAGCGGTCCAGAAGTCCACCTCCCGGCCCCGGGCGGCGGACCTGATCTGGATCAGGCGCTCGTCGCCCGCCGGGGCATCCGGCAGGTTCGGCGCCGGGCCGTGCCGGGGACCGGCGAGTTCCCGGGTCGCGAGTCCGCCCACCACCGCGACGCCGGCGCCGACGGCCAGCAGCGTGCGCCGTGTCAGTACGTGAGCCATGCCGGCGAGTGTCGCACCCCAGCGTTGGGAAGGGCCCCCTGTTATGCACCAGGCGTTAAGAAGGGGCCCCTCCTTGCCGGTCAGCCGTCGCGCTTGGTGGTCCAGCGGAAGGTGGTCAGGCAGAGCACCAGGCCGATCACGCACCAGAGGCCGAGCACGAGCGCGACCCGGCCCAGCTCGAACGAGCCGCCGGGCTCCTGGGCACCGAAGCTGTCCGGCAGGAAGACCGACCGGAGCCCCTGGCACATCCACTTGAGCGGGAAGAGCGCCGCCACCTGCTGCATCCACGTCGGGAGTTCGGTGAAGACGAAGAACACCCCGGAGATGAACTGGAGGATCAGCGAGACCGGGGTGACCACGGCGGAGCCGCTGCGCGCGGTGCGGGCCAGCGACGAGATGGCGATGCCGCAGAGCGTGCAGGCGGTGACGCCGAGCATGGAGACCCAGCCGAAGGTGAGCCACTTCGCCGCGCTGCTCGGCAGGTCGAGATCGAACAGCGCGACGGCGACGGCCAGGAGCAGGGCGGTTTCGGCCACGCCGATCGCCACCACCATGATCACCTTGCCGGCGAACCACACCCACTTCGGCATAGGGGTGCCCCGGTAGCGCTTGAGCACCCCGCGGTCCCGCTCGATCGGGATCCAGATGCCGAGGTTCTGGAAGCTGACGGTCATCAGCCCGGTCGCGATCATGCCGGTGATGAAGTACTGGGTGAACTTCACCCCGCCGCCGATGGTGCCGTCGAAGATCGCCGAGAAGATCAGGATCATGATGATCGGGAAGCCCATCGTGAAGACGACCGACTCCCGGCTGCGCAGGAACTGGATGATCTCCAACCGCCCCTGGCGCAGGGCGAGGGCACCCGGCCCCAGCCGCCGACCCGGGGTCGCGGCGGTCGGCGCCGCCGGCTTCAACGTGGTCGTCATGAGTGTCCGATCATCTTCAGGTAGACGTCTTCGAGGGTCGGCCGGGTCACCGTGAGCCCGGGCACCTCGCCGCCGTAGCGCGTGGCCAGCTCCGCCACCAGCGCCGTCGGCGTGGCGCTCTCCGCGCTCTCCCGCGCCCCGTCCGGGGTACGCCAGGAAACCGTGGACAGGGCTTCCTGGCGGTTGCCGAGCCGGTTCGGCGGGGCCACCTCGACCAGCCGGCCGCCGGCGATCACGCCGACCCGGTCCGCCAGGGTCTCCGCCTCGTCCAGGTAGTGGGTGGTCAGCAGGATGGTGGTGCCCGCGGCGGCGAGATCGCGGATCAGCTCCCAGAACTCCCGCCGCGCCTCCGGGTCGAAGCCGGTGGTGGGCTCGTCCAGGAAGAGCAGCTCGGGGCGGCCGATGATGCCCAACGCCACGTCGAGCCGGCGCTTCTGCCCGCCGGAGAGCGTGTGCGTCCGGGCCTTCGCCTTGGCGGCCAGCCCGACCCGCTCGATCACCTTGTCCGGGTCCTCGGCGTCGAGGTAGAAGCCGGAGAAGTGCCGGACCACCTCGGCCACGGACAGCTGGTCGAACTCGCCGGTGCCCTGGAGCACGATGCCCACGCGGGAGCGCCAGTGCGGGTCCGGGTGGGCCGGGTCGCTCCCGAGCACGTGTACCTCGCCGGCGTCGCGCTGGCGGTAGCCCTCCAGGATTTCGACCGTGGTGGTCTTGCCGGCGCCGTTCGGGCCGAGCAGGGCGAACACCTCGCCGCGGTGGACGTCGAGGTCCACGCCCGCCACGGCGACGGTGTCGCCGTACGCCTTGCGCAGTCCCCGGATCGAGATCGCGAGCTCGTCATCCATGACGTCAAGTGTGCGACCTGGTCGCCAGTGCACGGCGTCCGGGGTGTGGCGATCCGGACCATGTCGGGCGCTCTGCCCCCGGGCGTCCGCGACATGGACCTGTGTGGTTTTCCACAGTCCGTTTTACTGAACGGTAACTTAGACTCCGGCCATGGATGAGAAGGCACTCCCTGGCCGGCTGCCGGAGCGCGATCGGCCCTGGGTGATGCGCACCTACGCCGGGCACTCCTCCGCCACGGCCACCAACGCGCTCTTCCGCCGCAACCTGGCGAAGGGGCAGACGGGTCTCTCGGTCGCCTTCGACCTGCCGACCCAGACCGGGTACGACCCGGACCACGAACTCGCCGCCGGCGAGGTCGGCCGGGTCGGGGTGCCGGTGGCGCACCTCGGCGACATGCGGGCCCTCTTCGACGGCATCCCGCTCGCCGAGATGAACACCTCCATGACGATCAACGCGCCGGCGATGTGGCTGCTCGCCCTCTACGGCACGGTGGGTACGGAGCAGGGCGCCGAGCTGTCCCGCTGCGCCGGGACCACCCAGAACGACATCATCAAGGAGTACCTGTCCCGGGGGACGTACATCTTCCCGCCGGCGGCGTCGCTGCGGCTCACCGCCGACGTCATCGCGTACACGCTGCGCGAGATGCCGAAGTGGAACCCGGTGAACATCTGCTCGTACCACCTGCAGGAGGCCGGCGCGACGCCGGTGCAGGAGGTCGGCTTCGCCCTCGCCACCGCCGTCGCCGTGCTCGACGCCGTACGCGACTCCGGTCAGGTGCCCGCCGAGCGGATGGGCGACGTCGTCCAGCGGATCTCCTTCTTCGTCAACGCCGGGGTGCGCTTCGTCGAGGAGATCGCCAAGATGCGCGCGTTCGGCGCGCTCTGGGACGAGATCACCCGCGACCGGTACGGCGTGGAGAACCCCAAGCAGCGCCGCTTCCGGTACGGCGTCCAGGTCAACTCGCTCGGCCTCACCGAGGCGCAGCCGGAGAACAACATCCAGCGCATCGTGCTGGAGATGCTCGGCGTCACCCTCTCCCGGGACGCCCGGGCCCGCGCCGTGCAGCTCCCCGCCTGGAACGAGGCGCTCGGCCTGCCCCGCCCGTGGGACCAGCAGTGGTCGCTGCGGATGCAGCAGGTCCTGGCGTTCGAGTCGGACCTGCTGGAGTACCCGGACCTCTTCGAAGGCTCGCACGTGATGACCGCGCTGGTCGACGACATCGTCACCGGTGCCCGGGTCGAGCTGGAGAAGGTGCTGGAGATGGGCGGCGTGGTCGCCGCCGTGGAAACCGGCTACCTCAAGAGCGCCCTGGTCGCCTCCCTCGCGGAGCGGCGCCGCCGGATGGAGGCCGGCACCGACGTGGTCGTCGGCGTCAACCGGTTCACCGAGACCGAACCGTCGCCGCTGACCGCGGCCGGCGCCGAGGCCGTCGAGCAGGTCGACCCCGCCGTCGAGGCGTCCGCCGCGGCCGCCGTACGCGAATGG
>JBARAE010000349.1:0-1511 GCA_049791715.1 Micromonospora sp. | reverse complement strand
GGGACTATCTCGCTAACGGTGTTTCCGGCGATCTTGGTTAGTAGGTCTCAGCGGCTGGGAAGCGGTCGCTGAAGGTGATGGCGAAGGCGTTCAACGCGGGTTTCCAGCGCATCGTCCATCGGGTCCTGCCGGTTCCGGTCGGGTCCAGGGACCGGGTCACGAGATACAGGCACTTTAGCGCCGCCTGCTCGTTGGGAAAGTGGCCGCGGGCCTTGACCGCCCGCCGGTAGCGGGCGTTCAACGACTCGATGGCGTTGGTCGAGCAGATGACCTTGCGGATCTCCACGTCGTAGTCCAGGAACGGGATGAACTCGGCCCAGGCGTTGTCCCACAACCGGATCACCGCCGGATACCGCCCGCCCCACTTGTCCGCGAGTTCGTCGAACGCGGCTCGGGCGGCGGTGGCGTTGACCGCGGTGTAGATCGGCTTGATGTCGCGTTTGAGCTCGTCCCAGTACTTGCGAGAGGTCAGCCGGAACGTGTTGCGGATCAGATGGATGACGCAGGTTTGCACGACGGTCTGGGGCCACACGTTGGTGACCACCTCGGGCAGCCCTTTGAGGCCGTCGCAGACCAGGAAGAACACGTCCTTGACGCCGCGGTTGCGCAGGTCGGTCAGCACGCTCATCCAGAACTTGGCGCCCTCACCGCCGGCGCCGGCCCACAGCCCGAGGATGTCCTTGTCCCCGTCGAGGGTGACCCCGATCGCGGCGTAGAACGGCCGGTTGGCGACCTGCCCGTCGCGGACCTTGACCACGATGGCGTCGATGAACACCGCGGCGTAGATCTCGTCCAAGGGCCGGTGGGACCAGTCGGTCATCTCCTCGATGACCTTGTCGGTGATCCGGGAGATCGTCTCCTTCGACACCGACGCCCCGTAGATCTCGGCGAAGTGCGCCGAGATCTCCCCGGTCGTCAGCCCCTTGGCATACAGCGACAACACGACCTCGTCGACCCCGGACAGCCGGCGCTGCCGCTTGCGGACGATCTGCGGTTCGAACGTGCCCGCCCGATCGCGTGGCACGTCGATCTCGACATGACCAGTCGCCTCGGTCAGCACCGTCTTGGCCCGGGTGCCGTTGCGGATGTTGCCCGAACCCGCGCCGGCCGGATCGTACTTCTCATAGCCCAGGTGCTCGGTCATCTCCTCGTTCAACGCGGTCTCGAGCACCGTCTTGGTCAACTGCTTGAGCAGCCCGTCCGGGCCGGTCAACGACAAGCCCTGTTCCTTGGCCAGCCGGACCAGCTCCGCCGCCGCCTGCTCCTCCGCCGACGGCTCAGGCTTCCTCTTCCGTGGGGTCACATCGTTCAGTGTCGCGGTCATCACGGCACCTTCCTCGCCAGGCACCACGCCCGGCGGGTCAGGCCGGAAACACCGTTAAATCCAGTGTCACCCTCGAAGGGTCCGGCAGGTTCGCTCCACCTGTTACTTGCCTTCGTGGCTGTTGTGCATTCTGCGGCCTGCCGGACCTGCAAGGACCGGCCGGTATGGCTTAAGAGGAGCGTGTCAG
>JBARAE010000348.1:0-12482 GCA_049791715.1 Micromonospora sp. | reverse complement strand
CTGACACGCTCCTCTTAAGCCATACCGGCCGGTCCTTGCAGGTCCGGCAGGCCGCAGAATGCACAACAGCCACGAAGGCAAGTAACAGGTGGAGCGAACCTGCCGGACCCTTCGAGGGTGACACTGGGACGAACGGTGTAACTCCTGATCAAGGAGCAGCATCTGATGTCCGAAGGATCGACGATCGCCGCCGTGGATACTGCGGCGGTGGCGAAGAACGGGCCGGGACGACCGGCGGATGGTGTCGACGCGGACCTGGTCGCCCAGCTGGTGGAGCAGGCCCGTGCAGCGGGTCTGCAGCTGACCGGGGACGGTGGTCTGGTGCAGCAGCTCACGAAGCGGGTCCTGGAGTCGGCGCTCGAGGGAGATCACCGACCATCTGGGCTATGACAAGGGCGACCCGGCGGGTAAGAACGGCGGGAACTCCCGCAACGGTGTGCGGGCCAAGACGGTGCTCACCGACGTCGGCCCGGTCGAGATCGACGTGCCCCGGGATCGCGACGGGTCGTTCACGCCGCAGATCGTCAAGAAGCGGCAGCGCAGGTTGTCCGGGGTGGACGACATGGTGATCTCTCTGTCGGCAAAGGGCCTGACCACCGGGGAGATCCAGGCTCACCTGGCCGAGGTGTATGGCGCCGACGTGTCACGGCAGACGATCTCGACGATCACGGACAAGGTCGTCGAGGGCATGACCGAGTGGCAGAACCGGCCCCTGGACCCGGTCTATCCGGTGATCTTCCTGGACGCGGTGCACGTGAAGATCCGGGTTCTGTCGCCGATTGTGTGATGTGGATGGTCGTCCATGATCATGATCGGTGTGTTCGATCGTTGAGCAGTTGCTGCCTCATCTGTCCGGGTTACTGATCGACAGCGTTGAGAGCCGGTCCGGGATCATCGTGCTCATTGCCCGGGTCCGGGCGACGACGGCGCGGTGTGGCACGTGCGGGCAGCCGTCGGGCCGGGTTCACGGCCGCTATCGGCGGCAGTTGCGAGACGTCGCCGTCGCCGGAGCGGGCCTGGTGCTGCAGGTCCACGTGCGCCGGTTCCGCTGCGGCAACAGCGGTTGCCGGGCGGTCACCTTCACCGAGCAGGTCGACGGCCTCACCGCCCCCTACGCCCGGCTGACCCCTGGTCTGCGGGAGACATTGACGCAGATCGGACTCGCGCTCGCCGGCCGAGCTGGGGCCCGGCTGGCCAGCGCGGTGGGCATGGCCGCGGGCCGCGACACGCTGTTGCGGCTGGTCAAGGCCCTGCCTGACCCGTCACCGGGCCTGGTGACGGTGCTGGGCGTCGACGACTTCGCGTTCCGGCGCGGACACCGCTATGGCACGATCCTGATTGACATGGCCACGCACCGCCCGATCGAGGTGTTCGAGGGCCGCGACGGCGACACCCTGGCCGACTGGTTGCGGCAACACCCCGGCGTCGAGGTGATCTGCCGGGACCGCTCAGGCGGCTATGCCGAAGGCGCCCGGCAAGGAGCACCGGACGCGGTGCAGGTCGCGGACCGTTTCCACCTGTGGCAGAACCTGGGCCAGGCGGTGGAGAAGACCGTCAATGCCCACCGGGCGGGGCTGGCCGCACCAGCCCCACAACCGGTCGGTGACACCTCGGCGCCGAAGGTGGTGCAGGCGCTGCCGGAGAAGAAGATCGTGACCCGGCTGCGGGAACATCACGCCGCGGTCCACGAACTGGCAGCTCAGGGCCTGACGAAAGCAGCGATCGGCCGCAAACTCGGTCTGCATCAGGCCACGGTCCGCAAGTTCGTCAACGCGTCCACCGCCGAGGAGTTGACCGCCATCACCGAGCAGCGCTCGCACCTGGTTGACGAACACACCGGCTACCTGCACGGCCGCTGGCACGAAGGCGAACGCAACGCCACCCAACTTTTCCGCGAGATCAAGCAGCACGGCTATGCCGGTGGAGAACTGGCAGTTCAGCGCTACCTGCGCCGCTACCGCGACAGCCGCGGCCACGCCCCGCACCCCGGACCGAACCCGCCATCGGTCCGCCAGGTCACCTCATGGATCATGACCCACCCCGACCACCTCGACGCCCGAGACGCCGCCAAGCTATCCGACATCCGCGACCGCGACGCAGACCTGGACCGGCTGCAGCGACACGTCCGCGCCTTCGCAGTCATGATGACCGGTCGTCACGGCGAGGACCTCGAGGCCTGGATCACCACCCTCGAGCACGACACCCTCGCACCACTGGCCTCGTTCGCCCGCAACCTACGCCGCGACTTCGACGCCGTGCGTCACGGACTCACGCTGCCGCACAGCTCCGGAGCTGTCGAAGGCAACGTCAACCGCCTCGAGATGATTAAAAGGCAGATGTTCGGCCGGGCCGGCCTCGACCTGCTCCGCAAACGCGTCCTACTCGCCCACTGAACGCTTCACTCAATCGGCGACAGAACCCTCTACCAGGTGGGCGAGGACGGTACACCGCGACTGGTCTCACCGCAGGGGACCCGCTACCGGTGGACGCCGTGGGAGGTGCAGCGCGAACACGAAGTCGTCTCCACCCGGACCCGGCTGCACCCTGGCGATGCCGCCCTCACCGAGCGGCTGACCTTCAATCGCGCCGGCCGGTACATGCTGCTCTTCGGCGGTCTCTGCCGCACCTGGAGTTTCACCGACTACTGGAACCTTCCGCCCGATGACGTTCCGCAACTGAACGTCAGGTGGAACGGGCGCTCGGTGGTCATCGACGACTGCAAAACCTTCGGTGTCGCCACCATCACCCCGTCCGGGCCGCTGGCCGACGTTCGCACTCACCCGTCGCTGGACGCCTTCTACGACGGACAGGCTGTCTCCGGCCGGGGACGTCTGGTGGCGCTCGAGTTCCAGGTCGAGGTCGGCACCGAGATCAGCTGGACCGCCGTTCAAGCCGCGGAGCCCGACGCCACCCCCATCGGCACCGACGAGGATGCCGAGAAGCACTGGCAGGAGGTTTGGCAGGCGGCCTTCACGCCCGGCAACGAGCACTTTAGCGGGCATCTGCCGGCCCTGCGATTCGGCGACGGCGCGCTGGACCGGCTCTACTACATGAGCGTGTTGACCCTGCTGCACAGTCGGCGCCTGGCGCGCCCGGTATCGCTGCGGGCCCGCTTCTCCACCGGCGGCCAGGCGATCTGGGCGGGCGAGACGGAGCCGCTCACTACCTCCTATACCTGGGGCGGTTCGGAGGGCGCGCCGACCACGAGTTTCCTGTGGGAGGTGCAGGTGCAGGCCCCGTTGCTGGCCCGACTCGACCCCGATGTCCTGCGTCGCCAGCTCGAGGCCTTCCTCCGGGCGGACATGTCCAGCCACTGGGGGATTGACGTGCTCACCGGACGCGGCATGGGCATGTGGTACGGGGTCAACGACGGTGCCATCGTCACGTCCGCCGCGGATTATCTGCGGATCACCGGCGACCGGGCGTGGCTGGACGCTCAGGTAGCGGGCAGAACCGTCCGCCAGCACCTGCTGCACCACGTCGAACGCCATCGCGAGCTGGCCCGAGACTCGACGTTGGCCGACTACGGCGCGGCCCAGAACCTCCTCGAGTGCGTCAGCTCGTACGAGCACGTGGTCGCCTCGTTCAACGCCATGGCCGCGTGGGCCTACCGGTTCGCGGCCGACGAGCTGGCGCCTGAGCGTGGCAAGGAGTTCACCCGGCGCGTGGACCAGATCGAGCAGGAAGTCATCTCCCTGTTGCAGCCGGACGGGGTCTTCGCCTGCCGCACCTCCCAGGGGGAGCGGGTGGTCCGCACGTGCCTGGACTTCATTTACGTCGGCATGTTCATGGGGCACCGGCTCACCGACGCGCAGCGGACCTCCATGCTGCGGTTCTTCCGCGACGAGCTGGAGACAAAGGACTGGATGCTGGCGCTGTCCCTACGTGACGAGGACAGCCTCACGCCGGTACTGCCCAGCTTCCAAACCTACCGAGCCGACCACCAGTCGACCGGCAGCTACGACGGCTGGCCAGGGCTGGCGGCCCGGGTACGGCTGGCATTTGGCGACGGCGACAGTACGTTGAACTGGCTACGCCGGATCAGTGAGGTGACCTGGGAGGGTCCGTTCGGTCAGGCGCACTGGGTGGGGACCACCGAGCAGGAGCGCACGGAGGCGGCCGCCCGAAAGGCCAGCTTCTTCAACGGCAACTGCTACCTCGAGGCGTGCGGGTGCACGTTGGCCACGACCCTTCTCGAGGAGGTTGCCGGGCAGTAGACACACGACCGGCCCTGAGCCGGTTCGGCGCGGAGCAGCCAACTCGACAGTCCTGCCCATACCGCTGAGGTCGGCAGAGATCACAGGTTGGGTGCGGGGATGGCAGGTTTGTGGCGCCGGCCGGCCATCCCTTCACCCAGGGGGGCAACCATACTGAGCCGTGCTGCAGTGGCGATCACCGGACCTCGATGGCAACCCCTATCTCGCGCGCGTCTGCTCTCAGATATCCGCTGTCAGGTATCCGGGTGGCCGGCCATCGGGGGAAGGGGGCAGTGAAGGAGGCCGCAGACCGTACGCAGCAGCTCCGTCTCGGGCACCGTCATCCGCCCGTCGTGGCTGATCAGCGCCACCATCGCCGCCACCAGTCGCTCCTTGTCGCCGGGCCGCAGCCCGTCCAGTGCGGACCACACCGTCTCCAACGCCAGCACCCCGCCCTCCGGCGGCGCGTACGGCACGGGGTCTCCGGGCAGCAGCCGGCCGATGCCGTCCCGGAAGGCTTGTTCCGCGGCACCGGGATCGGCGTGCCCCACCTGCGCGAGCGTGGCCAGCAGCGTGACGGCCGCGGCGCGGGCGTCGGTGAGCGTCCCCCGGCCGGTGCGCCAGCGGGAGTTCGGGCGCAGTGACCCCTCGAGGTCGGCGAGCAGCAGCCGGGACAGGCAGTACTCCGACACGCTGATCCGGCCGTCGGCGTGGATCAGGGTGAACACGGCGTCCAGCAGCCCCTCACGTTCCAACTCGGATCGCTGCCGCAGCGCGGGAAAGGCCACCTGCGCCAAGGGGAGGCGCAGCAGCGGATGGAGTGCGGAAAGCTCTTCCGCCTCGTCCCGGCTGGCGTCGGCCAGCTCGCGTCCGTGGCGTGTCGCCAGCGCCGCGAGCTGTTGGCTCCGCACGTCCGGTTGCTCGCTGAGCAACAGGCCGAGCACCAGCGGTACGGCGGTCGCCAGGTTGCGCGCCCGATCCAGTAGCGGGGGAGGGATCTGGTTGAGGATCGCCTGGGCGTGCCCGTGGGCGGCGTCGGTCGGGGCCGCGACCTGGCAGAGCACCCCCTCCGGGGCCAGCGCCACGTTCCGACCGCCGCCCGGCAGGGTGCGCGACATCGGCCGGGCCTCGGCCGACGGGGTTTTGCCGGCGGGGACGAGGCCCAGGGCGACATCCTCCTGCCGCCCGGACGGTGGGCTCGCTGCGAACCGTTGCGCGAGCTGCTGCAGCTCCGCCGGGTCGAATGACGGATCCAGCGCCCTGATGCGTTCGGTCAGCGGCGGGTGGGTTGCGAACCACGAGGTGCGGCCCGTGCTCGTACCGAAGAGCATGTGGCCGACCTCGTCCCGCTTCGGGGTCTTCAGAGCGGAGCCTTCGGTAAGGGCGGCGATCTTCTTGAGCGCTCCGGCTATCCCGCCGGTCTGGCGGGTGAACTGCACCGCCGAGGTGTCGGCGAGGTACTCCCGCTGCCGGGAGACCGACGCCTGGATGAGCCGCCCGGCGAGCACCCCGACGTAGCCGGCGACGAGCATGGCCAACCCGATCAGCGGCAGCGGGTTGTTGCCGCCGGACCGGCCGTTGCGCCCGCGGCCACCACCCAGGAACCCGAAGCGCAGCATCGTGCGGCCGATCACCGCGAGGAAGAGGATGCCGAACAGCAGCCCCATGAGGCGGATGTTGAGGCGCATGTCGCCGTTGAGGACGTGGCTGAACTCGTGGGCGATGACGCCCTGGAGTTCATCGCGGTTGAGTCGCGCAAGGGCGCCCCTGGTGACGGCGACGGCGGCGTCGGACGTCGACCAGCCGGCCGCGAAGGCGTTGATGCCGGCCTCTTCCGGCAGGAGGTACACCTCGGGTACGGGGACGCCCGAGGCGATGGCCATCTCCTCCACCACGTTGCGCAGCCGGCGCAGTTCCGGGTCAGTGGTGTCCGGCGGTACGGGGACGCCGCCGAGTTCACGGGCGACCCGGCTGCCACCGCCGCGCAGCGTCGCCGTCCGGAATAGCGCTGCCAGCCCCATCGCGGCCACGGTGGCCACCGTGACCACGATCAGCAGCGCGATAAGGTCCGAACGCCGCCCGTGGGCGGCGTCGAACGCCAGGACGGCGGCCAGGTCCACCACGACGACGATGCCGACCACCGCCACCGCGAAGAGCAGCACCAGCCGGGCCGACAGTCGCCGCATCTGACGCTGGCGTTCGAAGAAGTTCATCCGTACGACCTCAATCGGCCTCCAGCGCGGGCCGGTGCGGGCTTCAGAAGGACACCTGCGGCGGTTGCCGCTGCTGACGATCCTCGATCTCGAACAGTGCCGCCGGTCCGAAGGAGAACATGCCGGCCACGACGCTCGACGGGAAGACCTCGCGCTTGTTGTTGTAGGTCATCACCGCGTCGTTGTACGCCTGGCGGGCGAACGCGACCCGGTTCTCGGTCGAGGTCAGTTCCTCCGAGAGCTGCATCATGTTCTGGTTGGCCTTCAGATCCGGGTACGCCTCGGAGAGCGCGAAGAGCCGGCCGAGCGTCGCCGTCAGAGCGTTCTCCGCGCCGCCCAGCCGTTGCATCGCCGCCGGATCGCCCGGGGCTGCCGCGGCGGCAGCCTGCGCGTTCACGGCGGCCGTTCGAGCGGCGGTCACCGCCTCGAGCGTCTCCCGCTCGTGTCTCATGTACCCCTTCGCGACCTCGACCAGGTTCGGAATCAGGTCATGGCGGCGCAGGAGCTGCACGTCGATCTGGGCGAACGCGTTCCGGTAGGCGTTACGGGCCCTGACCAGGCCGTTGTAGACCGCCACCCCGAGGCCGAGCAAGGCCGCGACGATCAGACCGATGCATACCAGCCCGACTACCCATTCCATGGCGTCTCCCGAGGTGAGCGGCCGTCCGACGGATCCACCTGATCGTACGGTCATCCGACGACTCTGCGGGGCGGTCGGGGACGAGGCCGGGATTCCCACGACCACCTTCGCGCCCCGGCTCGGCTACCGATCTGGAGTGGCGGCTCGACGGCAGGATCCGGGATCTGATCCTGCAATTCGGCTTGATCATGCGCTTCTCCGCAGGGGCGCAGTCGGCGGCGTGGAGCGGACGTCCGCGCACTACTCGTTGATGAGCTGCTCTCGGAGAATGTCTGCGTGCCCACAGTGCTGGGCGAGCTCGCGCAGCACGTGGAGGTACACCCACCGCAGCGGCAGTGGGCCCCGGCGGTGCCCGTGGAGGATGTCGTCCAGATCCAGGGATGACGTCGCACGGCGTGATGCTGCGCAGGCTTCGCGGTGTGCGTGCTGGACGGTGGCGATCGTGTCGTCGTCATCGAGGATGAACGACTGTTCTGACGTCGCAGGGATGCCGATCTCAGCGCGCGACCGGCACGTGATGGCTTCGTCAAACCAGACCTTTTCGACGAAGGTCGCGTGCTTCACAAGACCCAGCAGCGTTGTCCGGGAGGCCACCAGCGATCGGCGTGCCTGTTCCTCTGTCAGCCCGTCCAAGCATTGGTTGAGCGCGTCGCGGTGCTCGTTCAGGAACGCCTCGAACTGAGCACGGGCCGGCTGTGCGATGACCTGGTCGGCGAAGGTGGGCGGGTAGGAAGGCATGGGGGGAGCATTCCAGACCGTCGCCCAGGAGCAACGAGCGGACATCGGCACGTCCTGATGTATGCACCCGGGCGCTCACCGTCGTCGCCGGTATCGGGCCGGCCCTGACCTTCGTTCGTGTCCGGTCATGAGCGACCACGCGCGGACCGCCGCGTGACGCAGTCCGGGGGAAGGCCAGTGTGCCTCTCTTCCCGGCTCAGGCCCTCGGCGGCGGCTCATAGCAGGACGAACGAGAAGTCCCGGTGAGTGTTGCGGTTCAGCGGAATGCAGGCTTTGACGCGGCGAGCGATCTGCCCGCGGCTGATGCCGAGCCGTTGGGCGATGAGCCGTTCGGGGCGAAGGGGGCACGGGCTCGTAGAAGATGACCGGCACGCGATCATGAACGGTGATTCTGCTGGTTCGGTTGCACGAAACGCAGTCGGCAAGAAGCCGGATGTCGAGGAGTTCGTCGTGGCCGTCGACGCGGATGTTCCCGTCGCCGGTGCTGGCGAGGCCGGAATGGCAGTGGACGCCGCGGAACGGGAGCAGGGGAGGGCGCGTGCGCCGAACGGTCCAGGACAGCACGATATGAGGACGCGTAGACATGATCTCTCTGAAGACTTGACGGAGGCATGGGAGAAGAGCCGACGGCGACGTCGGCGACCGATGCACGGGGAAGGTGTCAGGTCTAGAGAGCAGGCGGTGTCACGCGGGGTGAAGTCCTCTCGTGAGGGGATCGGAGAAGAAAATCCAGTTACAAGGTAGGGCGGCGCGGGCTGGAGAGGCCAACCAATTTTGTCCATATGGCGAGCGCTGAGGGGCGGAGTCGGCGAGCCGGGCGTCGACCACGCGCCGATCGATCAGCCGTTGGGGCGTGACTCGATCGCCTGCAGCGACCACCTGTTGCCGTCAGGATCGCCGAAGTAGACGAAGTTGCCCCATGGCTGCACCTCGACCTCACTGGCATCGACGCCGGCGTCGAGCAGTTGCCGGCGCGCCGCCTCGGCGTCGGCGACCACAGCCTGGATTTCCTGTGTGCCGGGAGTCTTGTCGGTGATGCCCTCGCCGATCACGATAGAGCAGCCCGAGCCGGGTGGCGTCAGCTGCACGAACCGCAGGCCCTCGTGCACCCTGTGATCGTGGTCGGCGTTGAACCCCACCTTCTGGTAGAACGCCTTGGCCCGGTCGACATCGGTCACCGGAACGGGGATGAGTTCAATCTTCCAGTCCATGGTCCCACCGTAGGACGTGGTTACGACGTTTGGGCTCACCGCACCATCTGCGGCATGAGCGAGCGTTTGAGCCCGGCGCGGTCAAGATCGGGGGCTGTCGAATTAGTTCTTACACCCCCAGGATCGCGTTCCCGCGCGTGGTTGTGGCATGGTGCGTTGGGTTGCGCCGCCGGGCGATGGCCTATTCGTCTGTGTGCGTGCGGTGCGGCTTAGTCTGTCCGCATGCGACGCTTCAACGACGAAGACCTCACGGGCGCGGAGTTCCGCGAGTGCGACCTGAGTAGGGCGCGGCTGGTCGGTGTGGTCATGCAGGACGTTGAGATCGACGGCCTGGTCACCAACCTGGTGGTCAACGGCGTGGAGGTGATGTCGTACGTCGAGGCGGAGCTCGACCGCCGGCACCCGGTGCGGCTGCTGATCCGTTCCGATGAACCGGCCGACCTGCGCGAAGCCTGGCGACAGCTGCGGAAGGCGTGGGCGACGACTACCGAGCGGGCCGGGTCGATGGCCGAGGGCAGCGAGGATCTCGGCGTCGACGGCGAGTGGTCGATGGTCGAGACTCTGCGTCATCTCGTCTTCGTGCACGATTCGTGGTTTCGGCGCCGCGTACTCGGGCTGACCGAGCCGTTCACGGCGATGGGACTGGCATCTCCGTTCGTGCCGGATCAGGAGGGGCTGGGGCTGGACAGGTCCGCCCGGCCGGGTCTCGACGAAGTGCTAATCGTGCGCGATCGGCAGGCGTCGGAGATTGAGGCGTGGCTGGCCGAGGTCACACCCGAGCAGCTCGCAAAGCCCGCGCCGGTGCCGGACGACGACAGATGGCCCCCGTATGCCAAGGGCCGGCGCGTGCGGCAATGCCTCGGCACTGTGCTCAACGAGGAATGGGAACACCACGGTTTCTGCGTGCGCGACCTGGACAAGCTGTCGCGTCGGGGGGCTCCGTAGGTGTGGTGATGAGGGATCTCCCGCCAAGATCCCGGCCCGAACGGCGCGTGTTGCGATGGGTCGAACGGTTCGGAGGCGTCGAGTCCGCGGCTCATCAGCCCCGCGGCTCGGCGACGGTCAAAGGCGCTCGCCCGATGCCATAGGCGGATCGGCGCACGGTTCTCGGCACGACGGATGCCTGACCTCGGCCGGCGACCGCGCTGTCCGCGGCAGATCCGTGCACCAGATCTTCGGGCCAGGCCGGCGATTTTCTGATCTGATGCGCGCCCAGCTTTCTCGCGGCTAGTGGGTAGGTTGGCGCGGTGCGGATTGGTGCCTGCCAGACCCGGGAGATCCTCGGTGACGTGGACGCGGCGGTGAGGGTCATCCAGGACTTCGCGGACCGGTCTGACGCGGCGGGGGTTGAACTGCTGCTGTTCCCGGAGTGCTTCCTGCAGGGCTATCTGGTCACGGGCCAGCATGTGCACCGCCACGCATTCGACGTGCGTTCGGCGGAGTTCGCTGCGGTGTTGGCACGGCTGGCCGGCATCCGGCAGATGCTCGTGCTCGGGATGATCGAGCGGTGGCGGGGCCGGTACTACAACACGGCGCTGGTCGTGACGGGCGGTCGAGTGGTGGGCGGGTATCGCAAGACCTTCCTGACCGGGGGAGAGTCGGTGTTTACCGCGGGTGACACTTACCCGGTGTTCACCCACGAGGGTGTGCGATTCGGGATCAACATCTGCTACGACACGCAGTTCCCGCAAGCGGCGGCCGCGGTGGCGGCGGGTGGGGCGCAGGTGTTGCTGGTGCCGGCGCAGAACATGATGCGCCGCGAGAAGGCATTCTGGTGGCAGGCTCGGCACAACGAGATCCGCGCGCGCCGGGTCCAGGAGACGGGGATGTGGCTGATCTCCGCCGACGTCTCCGGCGAACGCGATGAGTCCCGGACCGGGCTCGGCCCGACCTGCGTCATTGACCGAGCCGGCCAGGTGGTGGCGCAAGTCCCCACGGGGACGACCGGAATGGCCACCATGGAGATCGACCCGCCGTAAGTCGCCCACCATCGACTCCGCTCCACCCGGATCGCGGCAGATCCGCGTGACCTGGACCGGTGCAGGGCGCGCTGGCCGGCGTGAGCAGGCGGCTGTAATTGGCCCGGCTTGTACCCGATGGCCGGAGCATCTGGGGCGACAAAGCTCGCCGGTGGTGGTCGATCACTACGATATTCAGCCCCCGATGAAACTCGTCGCCGAATTAGGTGTCCTGCGCGATCCCGA
The DNA here is from genome assembly GCA_049791715.1 of Micromonospora sp. Taxonomy (GTDB): domain Bacteria; phylum Actinomycetota; class Actinomycetes; order Mycobacteriales; family Micromonosporaceae; genus Micromonospora. The sequence continues at coordinate 1,280 of JBARAE010000348.1, read as the reverse complement.
TCGGCTCACCGCATTGCTGAAGCACTACCGGGCGTTACGCAGTAATACCGCCACATCGCCGCGCTCGTGGGAACGAGGGCGACGTGGCGGCGGTGCGAACGATAGTCAGTGAAGTGACCCCATGAGACCGGACACCTCCTGACTTGGCATCCTGCCGAGGAGGAGGAGAACGCTGTGGCTCGACAGAGCAAGTACCCCGAGGAGTTTCGGCGCCAGGCCGCGGCGTTGGTGCTCGACTCCGGTCGCACCCTGCGGGACGTGGGCCGGGAGTTGGGCGTCAACCACGAGACCCTGCGTAACTGGGTCGACCGGATGCGGCAGGAACGCGATGGCGGCCGGCCCAGCGACCTGGCCGCGGACGAGCGGGCCGAGCTGATCCGTTTGCGGCGTCAGGTCGCGCAGCTGGAGTTGGAGAAGGAGATCCTGAAAAAAGCCGCGGTCTTCTTCGCACGCGAGACGGAGCGGTGAACCGGACCGAGGTGTACCGGTTCATCGACGCGGAGAAGACCACCTACCCGGTCCGTCTGCTCTGCCACCTGCTCGGCGTCGGCCACAGCGCCTTCTACGACTGGCTTCGGCAGGGACGCCACCGCGCTGCCGAGCGGGAACGCCACGACCGGCAGCGCGTCGAGATCACCGAGCAGGCGTGGTCAGAGCACCGCGGCGTCTACGGCGCCCGCCGGCTCACCGCCGAGCTGCACGATCGCGGCCACCGGTGGAACCGCAAGGCGGTCGCGAGACTCATGCGCCTGGCCGGCATTGAGGGCGCCCACCGTCGCCGGCGCGGCAAGCCCCGCCGCAAGGCCGCATCGACCGCGACGGCACCGGACCTGGTCCAGCGTCAGTTCACCGCGACCGCTCCGAACCGGTTGTGGGTCGCGGACATCTCCTACCTGCGCACCTGGGAAGGGTTTCTCTACCTCGCCGTCGTGGTCGACGCCTACTCACGCCGCGTCGTGGGCTGGGCGATGGCCGATCACCTGCGCACCGAGCTGATCCTCGACGCGGTCGGCATGGCCATCCAGCACCGCCGACCCGCCCGCGACCAGCTGATTCATCACTCGGATCGCGGGACTCAGGGCGGATTCAACCGGTGGTCGCAACACTGGGTTGTTGGAGCGATTGTAGGTGTTCGTCGAGGGCTTCGGCTGGGGTCTTCCAGCCGAGGGTTTTCCGTGGTCGGCTGTTGAGGGCGTGGGCGACGGCGTTGATCTCGTCGGCGCTCCATCGGGACAGGTCGGTGCCTTTCGGGAAGTACTGCCGCAGCAGCCCGTTGGTGT
>JBARAE010000347.1:0-3112 GCA_049791715.1 Micromonospora sp. | reverse complement strand
ACCCCACGCGGGGTCGACGGCCTTCGTCGTCCGGACCGGGGTCAGCGCTCCGCGGCCGGCGGGTAGTTCCGCTCCGGGTAGCCGGTGTAGATCTGCCGCGGGCGGCCGATCTTGGTCTCCGGGTCGTTGATCATCTCGCGCCACTGGGCGATCCAGCCGGGGAGCCGGCCCAGGGCGAAGAGCACCGTGAACATCTTCGTCGGGAAGCCCATGGCCTTGTAGATCAGGCCGGTGTAGAAGTCCACGTTCGGATAGAGCCGGCGGGACACGAAGAAGTCGTCCGCGAGGGCGATCTCCTCCAGCTGCATCGCGAGGTCCAGCAGCGGGTCCGGCTTGGCCATCCGGCCGAGCACGTCCTGGGCGGCCTTCTTCACGATCGCGGCGCGCGGGTCGTAGTTCTTGTAGACCCGGTGCCCGAAGCCCATCAGCTTCACGCCGGTCTGCTTGTCCTTCACCTTCTGCACGAAGGAGCGGACGTCGCCGCCGTCGGCCTGGATCTTCTCCAGCATCTCCAGCACGGCCTGGTTGGCGCCGCCGTGCAGCGGGCCGAAGAGCGCGTTCACGCCGGCGGAGACCGAGGCGAAGAGGTTGGCGTTGCTGGAGCCGACCAGCCGCACGGTGGAGGTGGAGCAGTTCTGCTCGTGGTCCGCGTGCAGGATGAACAGCATGTCCAGCACCTTGGCGACCACCGGGTCGACCTCGTACGGCTCGGCCGGCACGCCGAACGTCATCCGCAGGAAGTTCTCCACGTAGCCCAGCGAGTTGTCCGGGTACAGCAGCGGCTGGCCGATGGACTTCTTGTAGGCGTACGAGGCGATGGTGGGAACCTTCGCCATCAGCCGGACCGTGGACATCTCCACGTGGTTCGAGTCGAACGGGTCCAGGCTGTCCTGGTAGAAGGTGGAAATCGCGCTGACCGCCGAGGAGAGCACCGCCATCGGGTGCGCGTCACGCGGGAAGCCGTCGAAGAACCGGCGCATCTCCTCGTGCAGCAGGGAGTGCCGCCGGATCCGCTCGCTGAACTCGGTCAGCTGCTGCTGCGTCGGCAGCTCGCCGTAGATCAGCAGGTACGAGACCTCCAGGAAGGAGGACTTCTCGGCCAGCTGGTCGATCGGGTAGCCGCGGTACCGCAGGATGCCCGCGTCACCGTCGATGTAGGTGATCGCGGACGAGGCGGAGGCGGTGTTGACGAAACCGGGGTCGTACGTCGTCATCCCGGTTTCCTTGAGCAGGTTGCCCACCTTGATGCCGGCGGGGCCCTCGACCGCGGACTGGACCGGCATCGACAGCTGCCCACCGGGGTGGTCGAGCTTGACTTCCGTCATGTGTTCCTCGCTTCGCCGGCAAGATCTTCGTTGAATTGCCTTCGCTTTTACCGTAATCGCGGTCTGCGGGACACCGCTCGTCGTGGTTCCACGGTGAGGTATGCGTCACCCGATTCCCGACTTGCCGGCTGGGAAACCCGCGCCCGGGCCGTCTGAGGGGTCTGGGACCGGCGCCGGTCGTCAGGAGAGCGCGAGGCGGCGAAGCGTGCCGTCGGACCCCACCCGGTAGAGGTCGAGGCGGTTGGCGCCGGCGGCGAAGAGCCGGTCGTCGGGGAGCAGGGCGGCGAAGCGCCGGCCGCCCCGGTCGGGCGGCACCACCGGGACCACCGCGCCGATCGTGCCGTTGACCGCCACCGCCAGCATCGTCCCGTCCGGTACGGCGGCGGGCACGCTCCCCCAGACCAGGGCCGGCAGCTCGCCGTGCGCCGCGTCGACGGCGCCGAACGCGGCCAGGTCGGCGACGGTCGCCGTACCGCCGGTGGGCCGGTCGCCCACCCGGGTACCGATCAGGGGGCTCGGGGGCGGTGCGGCGGGCGGGGACGGCACGCCGCCGGTGATCGTCACCGGCTGGCCCGGCCGGTCGTAGAAACGCTTGTCGGCGCGCTCGCGCGGCGACTGCCGGGCGGACCGCCCGTCCATCCGCCACGGGATCCGCATGTGGGTCTCGTCGGCGATGGTGGGCAGGAGGTCCACGTGCTCCCAGTTCCGGTCGTCCACCCGTCCGCTGCGCTGGCCGGGCTCCTTGACGAACATCGGCACCCAGGCGACCTGGTCGGCGGCGTGCGTGACCGCATCCATCCCGCGGCCCTGCCAGTCCCTGCGGAAGCTCACCCCGTGGTCGGCGGTGACCAGGATGAGCGCCTTGTCGTACAGGCCGGTGGCGCGCAGGGTGCGCAGCGTCTCGCCGATCAGCCGGTCGGTGTACCCGAGCTGGGCCAGGTGCCGCTGCCGGGCCAGCTCGACCCAGCCGGCGCCGTCGTTGGGCAGGTCCTCCGGGGCGGCGTAGTGCGCCCCGGACGGCAGGTACGCCCACGGCGAGTGCGGCATCAGCAGGTGCAGGAAGTGCAGCGTGGGGCGGGACGACGGCCGCAGCCCGGCCAGGAAGCTGGTGAACCGGGCCGGCTGGTTGTCGTCGAGCGTGTCCCAGCGGAACTTCGGGTCGGCCGGCACCGGCTCGGCCGCGTCCAGCCCCGCCTCCGCGCGGGTCAGCTCCCGGTAGGAGTCCTCCGGGTCGATCCGGCTGTCCACCGGGGCGGCGACCTGGCGCAGCAGCTTGCCGCTCTCCCGGACCAGCACCCCCAGCCCCTGCTCGGGGCTGGCCGGCTGTTCGCAGCGACTGGGCGGGCAGAGCCGGGTGATGCTCTCCTCGGCCCGAATCTCGTACAGGCCGCCGAGGGCGGTGAAGAGGTTGTCCGGGTACTGCGAGTAGTGCGGGGCGAGCGGCTCGGCCGGGTAACGGCCGGTCAGCATCGCCGGCAACGCGTACGGGGTCCAGCCGCTTACTCCGGTGGCGTTGCGGTACCAGGTGGAACCCCTCGCCAGCTCGGCGAAGTTCGGGTAGCGGGTGGCGTCGATCCGCCCGTCCGGGCCGAGCAGCGACACCAGTGGCAGCTCGTCCAGGACGATCATCACCACCGGCGGATGGGCGCCGGCGCCGGCCGTCCCGGCCGCGCCCCCGTGGGTCCGGGGCAGCACCACCGCCGAGGCCGGCGAGGCGAACACGAACAAGGTCACGAAGACGGGCGGCCCGACCGCGGCGACCCGGAGCACCCGGCCCGGCACCCGCC
>JBARAE010000346.1:0-6058 GCA_049791715.1 Micromonospora sp. | reverse complement strand
CCGGTACCCCGCAGCCGGTGCGGCGGTTCGATCCGCCCCCGCAGCCGTGGCTGCCCGGTCACCGCGGCGTCGATCTGGCCGGCGCGGCAGGGGCGGAGGTGTGGTCCGCCGGTCCGGGCGTGGTGCTCTTCGCCGGCACGGTTGCCGGGCGTCCGGTCATCACGGTCGGGCACGCCGGCGGTCTCCGGACGACCTACGAGCCGGTGCGCCCCGGGCTGACCGCCGGCGCCCGGGTCGCCGCCGGAACGCCCATCGGCACCCTGCTCGCCGGTCACCCGGGCTGCCTGGCGGTCGCCTGCCTGCACTGGGGTCTGCGCCGGGGAACCGAGTACCTGGACCCGCTGGCGCTGCTCGGTCTGGGGCCCGTGCGGCTGCTCCCGCTGGCCGTGGCCCTGCCGGACCGGTGAGGCCACCACCTCCCGGAACGAGCGGCAGCCACCACCGCCGGTGGGTCAGCCCCGGGCGAGCAGCGTGGGGAGGCGGACCGCGAGCCGGTCGTACTCGTCGGGAGTGTTGTAGACCTGGCCGCACAGCCGCAGCCAGCCGCGGCCGTTCCAGCTCATCACCGCCACCTCGGCGGCGAGCCGCTCGGCGATCCGGACCTGCAACTCCTTCGCCGCGTCCATGGTGGCCGCGACCCCGGGCGGCAGCGGGATGAGCCGCATCGCCACCGTCGGCCCGCCCGGCTCCGGCAGGTGGGCCGGCGCCACCCCGAGCGCATCCCCGACCACCCGCTGCCCGTACGCGGCCAGCGCGGCGTTGTGCGCGCGTACCCGCTCGAGACCCAGGCTGCGCAGGGTGAACAGACCCACCGGCGCGGCCAGCCACGAGGTGTAGTCCAGCGTCGCCTGCCATTCGACCCGGCCGGGGAAGCCGGCCTCCTGCTCCCAGGAGACGACCAGCGGCTCGATCCGCTCCCGCCACGGCTCCGCGACCACCAGGGCGGCCGTCCCGCGGGGCGCGTACGCCCACTTGTGCAGGTTGCCCACCCAGAAGTCCGCGCCGATCGAGGCCACCGTGGTCGGCAGCATGCCCGGGGCGTGCGCCGCGTCGACCAGGACGGGCACGCCGTGTTCCCGCGCCACCCCGACGACCGCGGCCGTCGGGAAGAGCCGGGCGGTGGCCGAGGTGATCTGGTCGATGATCAGCAGTTTGGTGCGGCCGGGGTGCAACCCGGTCCGGACGATCTCCACGACCTCCTCGTCGGAGGCGGCCAGCGGCACGCGCAGGATCCGGGACACCGCCCCGGTGCGCCGGCATTCCCGCTCCACCGAGAAGGCCACCGCGCCGTAGCCGTGGTCGGTGGTGACCACCTCGTCGCCGGGCCGCAGGCCGAGCGACTGGAGTACCACCGCCACCCCGGTGGTGGCGTTGCCCACCAGCGCCGTGCCGTCCGGGTCGGCACCCAGGAACGTGGCCAGGTGCCGGCGCGTGTGGGCGATCCGGTCCACCAGCCCCTGCGTGAAGAACCGCAGCGGGTTTGCCTCCATCTCGTCGCGCAGCCGCTGCTGCGCGCGCTGCACCACGATCGGGACCGCACCGAACGAGCCGTGGTTGAGATGGCTGACCGACGGGTCGAGCGAGAACAGCAGCCGGGCCCCGGGAATCGGCTCCGGTGGCTGCGGGACGGTCATCCGCCGATCGTAGCCCGCGGTCGATCATCAACTCGCGGTTCGCCGGAGGCTTCCCGCGCCTGCCTGCTCACCCGGTGTGCGGTCAGGCGCGCGGGTGGGCCTGCCGGTACGCGGCCCGCAGCCGTTCCACGGAGACATGGGTGTAGATCTGTGTGCTGGCCAGTGAGGAGTGGCCCAGCAGCTCCTGCACGGCGCGCAGGTCCGCCCCGCCCTCCAGGAGGTGGGTGGCCGCCGAGTGGCGCAGTCCGTGCGGGCTGATCCGGGGCAGCCCGGCCGCCTCGGCGTACCCGGCGACGATCCGACGGGCGGTGGTCGGGTTGAGCCGTCCGCCCCGCGCCCCGAGCAGCAGCGCAGGTCCCGAGCCCGGGGCCACCAGGGCCGGTCTGCCCCGGCCCAGCCACTCGTCCAGTGCCCGCTGGGCCGGGAGCCCGTACGGCACCGCCCGTTCCCGGCCGCCCTTGCCGAGCACCCGGACCACCCGGCGGCCGTGGTCCACGTCGGACACGTCCAGACCGCACGCCTCGCTGATGCGGACCCCGGTGCCGTAGAGCAGTTCGAGCAGTACCCGGTCCCGCAGCAGGATCGGCTCGTCGACCGGCCCGTCAGCCGAGGGTTGGTCGGTGAGCGGGGCGCGGTCGACCGCCGGCGCATCGGCCGGGTCCGCGTTCATCCGGGCCGCGTTGTGACCGACCTCGGCCGCGTGGCCGGGAGCCTCCACCAGCGCGGCGGCCTGGTCGGCGCGGAGCACCGTGGGTAGTTCGCGGCGGGCCTTCGGGCTGGCCAGCGGCGCGGCCACGTCAACGGGGAGCAGGCCGGAGCGGTGCGCCCAGGCGCTGAACGTGCGCGCCGAGGCCGCCCGGCGGGCCAGCGACGTCCGCGCCGCGCCCATCGTCCGCTGCTTCGCCAACCAGCTTCGCAGCACGGTGAGGTCCAGCTCCGCCAGATCGGCGCAGCCCATCCGTACGGCATGGTCGAGCAGGGAGACCAGATCCGTGACGTACGCGCGGACGGTGTGCGCGGACCGGTTGCGTACCCGGGCCAGGTGATCGGCGAAGTCGTCCACCGCCTCCCGCATGGCCGGTGGAAGTCCGTCGTGGAGGGCGCGGGTGCCGCGGCGGTCGTCGCTCACCGGAGGCTTCCCTCCCGGGCCGGGACGTTGCCGGGGCCCGGTCCGGCGACTCGTCCGCCCGGCACTCCCACGGGGCGTCGGCGCATCGGGCTGTCGGTCCGCACCGGCCCAGCCTACGAGCCTGGCCGCCCGCCGGCCGGACACCGGGCCGGCCGTCGTCCCGGTGGCCCGTCCCACCCTGTTTCGGGGCGGCGGCAGTCGGGGCCCGCACGGACCGCCGCTGCCGGATGGGATCGGACCGCCAAGATGTGGAATCGCCACGCCGTCGGGGCTGGCTGACAGGGGTGTGGACAGGGGAAACTGAAGGTACGAAGGGGACGGTGGCGCCCGCTGACCGCGCGGACGGTGATCGGTTCGGTGCCACCGCCGATACAGCGGCCGCCACCATCCGGGGCGGTCACGTCGACGTCGCCAGGCCCTGCACCGATCCGGCGGCGTGGAGGGGTGACAGCGCAACGCGGAACCAACCGGCGTCGATTCCGGCGGAGCCGACGCTGACGGGAGGAGGGGTCCGAACGTGGGTGTCGATGCCGTCCTCTACCGGTTGGTCCGGGCCGGTCCTGGCCACCGCCGTCCGTCGTACGTCGCCGCCCAGGTGGTGCCCGACCCCGACGACGTGCTGCTGGACCTGCTGAAGCGGGTGCGCGGCGGGGGCCGTACGCCGCTGCTGGACCGCATCGATCCGCTCGGTGAGCTGGTCGTCGACGCCGAGGCGGCACCCCGACTCCTCGCCGAACTGCGGTGCCTGGCGGAGGTTGCGCGGGCGCCGGTGGAGACGGAGCGGGTGCGCCGGCTGACACTGCTCGCTCTGCGGTGCCTGCGCGACCGGGAGGTCGAGATTCGCTTCGAGGGCGACTGAGCCGTTTCGCGGCCGTCGGCCAGCTCCGGCATCACCCTGGCCGGCCACCCCCTCGGCAGCCCGTGGGCTGAGCGACGCCCTCATGTCGTTCCACCGGCGGGGGAGGAGCCGGCGGCGGCCGGCCGCCGGTCCGGTGGCGGGGCGAGGGCGTACCCGCCGTCACGGCGGACCACGAGCCTCAGCTCCTCCAGCAGCGCCAGCTTGCGCAGCGCCACCCGGACGCTGACCCCGGCTCGGGCGGCCACCGCGTCCGGATCCCGGGCGCCCCGCCTCGGCAGCGCCTCCAACACCACGGTCGCCTCGTCGTCGAGGTCGTCGGTGGGACGCCGGGGTCCCCGCGCGGGCGGTGCCAGGTCCGCCCCGATCCGCCCCACCTCCTCCAGTACGTGGGCGACCCCGGTGACGAGCCGCGCGGTGGGTTGCTCGCGGAGCAGTTCGTGCGCGCCGACCGACATGGCGGAGGTGATCGGCCCGGGCACCACCATTCCCGGGCGGTTGATGGCCAACGCCCGGCGCATCGTCTGGGTCGCGCCGCTGCGGGCGGACGCCTCCACCAGGACGCTGCCGCCGGTGGCGGCGGCGATCACCCGGTTGCGGATGAGGAACCGGGGACGCAGCGGCTCCGCGCCGGGCATCCACTCGCTGACCAGGAGACCGGTCTCGGCGATCCGGTCGAATAGCGCCGTGTTGCCCACCGGATACGGGCGGTCCACCCCGCAGGCGAGCACCGCCACCGTCACCCCGCCGGCGTTCAACGCGCCCCGGTGCGCCGCTGCGTCGATGCCGAACGCCCCGCCGGAGACCACGGTCCACTCCCGCTCGGCCAGGCCGTAGCCGAGCTCGGTGGCCACATGCAGGCCGTACGACGTGGCGGCCCGGGCACCCACCACCGCGACCGATCGCTCCATCGCCTCGGCCAACGGCCAGGCGCCCCGAACCCAGAAGCAGAGCGGTGGGGCGGTTTCGGTGTCCACCCGGCGGCTGGCCCCGGACAGGGCGAGTCGGCGCAGGTCGTCGACGCGTACCGGCCACTCGTCGTCGTCCGGCGTGACGATCCGGGCACCGAGCCGGTCGGTTCGGTCCAGCGCCCGCTCCGCCACCGCCCGAGGGTCACCGGCGGTGAGTCGGGCCGCGACGGTGGCGCGCAGCCTCTCCTCGGGTGCTCCGCCGTCGCGGAGCAGCGCCAGGGCGGCCGGTGCGCCGAGGCTCTCCACCAGGCGGTGCACCGACCAGGTGCCCGGCTCGGTGAGCCAGGTCAGCGCGACCCGGGCCAGCCGGTCCTCGGTTCGGGTGGTCTCGTCGCCGCTCATGCTCCCTCTCCGGTCCGCAGTCCGATCGCCTCGCGTACGTCCTCCCGGTCCGGCCGGTCCCGCCCGTCCAGGTCGGCGATCGTCCACGCCAACCGGATGACCCGGTCGAAGCCCCGGGCCGATAGCGAGCCGCTGTCCAGCCGAGCGCGCAGCTCGGCGGTGTCCCGGGCGGGCAACCGCCAGGGCGGGCGACGCAGCACCGGCCCGGGAATCTCGGCGTTGAGCCGGTGACCGACGGACGTCCAGCGCTCGGCCGCCGCCGCCCGGGCCGCCGCCACCCGGGCCCCGACCGTGGCCGACGACTCGTTCCGACCGCCCGTCTCCATCAGCTCGGCCGCCCGCACCGGCAGCACCGTGACCTGTACGTCGATCCGGTCCAGCAGGGGACCCGAGAGTCGCCCCAGGTAGCGCCGTCGGGTCAGCGGGCTGCACTCGCACTGCGTGTCGCCCGCCGGCTTCGCACAGGGGCAGGGGTTCGCGGCGAGCACGAGTTGCACCCGCGCCGGGTACTCCGTGCCGCCCCGGGTGCGCACCAACTGGACCCGCCCGTGCTCCAGCGGCTGGCGCAGCGCGTCCAGGGCACCCTTGCTGAACTCCGGGGCCTCGTCGAGGAAGAGCACCCCACGGTGCGCCAGCGAGACCGCGCCCGGTCGGGCCAGCCCCGACCCGCCCCCGACCAGGGCCGGCACGGTGGCGGTGTGGTGCGGGGCCTGGAACGGCGGGCGGCGCACCAGCCGGCCGTCCGATGGGAGGACCCCGGCGATGGAGTGCAGCGCGGTGACCTCCAGCGCGGTGTCGTCGTCCAACGCCGGCAGGATCGACGGAAGGCGCTCGGCGAGCATCGTCTTGCCCGCACCGGGCGGCCCCAGCAGCGCGAGGTGATGGCCACCCGCTGCGGTCACCTCCAACGCCCGCCGGCCCAGGCCCTGGCCGGCCACGTCCGCCAGATCCGGGCCGCTCGCCGCCGTCGCCGGGGCGCTCTGCGGTGGCTCCAGCAGCGGAGTTCCGTCCCGCACGTAGCTCACCAGCCGATGCAGCGTGTCGACCGCGCGCACCTGGACGCCGGGGATCACCGCCGCCTCGGCCGCGTTGCCGACCGGCACGACCACCCGGTCCAGCCCGGCCC
>JBARAE010000345.1:0-5547 GCA_049791715.1 Micromonospora sp. | reverse complement strand
GTGCTGCCCCGGGCCTGCCTGGTCGGCGACGCGGCCGTGCTGCGCGGCCGGCGCTACGGCAACCTGGTGCTGGTGGCGTCCCGGGTCGAACCGCCGGTGCCGGAGCTGACCCGGCGGGCGGCCGGCGACTGGTTCCCCGGCCGGGTACTGGCCGGCGACGAGGTGGACCGGTTCGCCGGCGGCGCCCCGGTGGTGCACGACGCCGACGCCACCGCCTCCACCCCACCCCCGCCCGGAATTTTTTCCGTTCGCCGTTGATCCGCCCAGCGGATCACTCCGTACCACCGGGCGGCCATGCCCGTGGGGGCCGGCTGATGTCATCTGGACCCGGAGGTCTGCATGCATGCGGTGGCGGCCGGCTGGCAGGGCGACCCTGTCAGGCCCGAGTGGATGTTCGCCCGGGCCAGGCCCCAGTCGCGTGCGTCGGGGTCGGGCTGCGGGGTCGACGCTCGCCCCGGCGATCGCCAGAATGACCCGGTGACGCCGCGACCGGCGCCCGGGCGCCACCAGGCGGCGTCCACCGAGGCCAGTCATTCCGACCAGCTCATCCGGCTGCTCTACGCCGAGCACGCCGGACCGCTGCTGATGTTCGTGATGCGGCTGACCGGCGGCGACCGGCAGCGCGCGGAGGACATCGTCCAGGAGACGCTGCTGCGGGCCTGGCGCAACGCGCACCGGCTGGGCACCCACGGCCAGGGCTCGCTGCGCCCGTGGCTGGTGACCGTGGCCCGGCGGATCGCCATCGACGAGCACCGCAGCGAGCAGGCCCGCCCGGCGGAGACGTACGACCGGGATCTCACCGCGTTCGCCGAGGCGGACAGCACCGATCGGGTCCTGCGCACGATGACGGTCGCGGACGCGCTGCGTACCCTGAGCCAGTCCCACCGGGAGATCCTGGTGGCGACGTACTTCCGGGGCCGTACGGTGCCGGAGGCGGCCGAGGAGCTGGGCCTTCCGCTCGGCACCGCCAAGTCGCGCGTGTACTACGCGCTGCGCGCGCTGCGCACGGCTCTGCAGGAACGGGGGGTGACGGAATGAGCCGGGCGGACCACATGGACGTGGCGGCGTACGCGCTCGGCGTGCTGGACCAGGCGGACACCGAGCGGTTCGAGGAGCACCTCGCCACCTGCTGGGCGTGCGCGGCGGAGCTGGAGACGATGGTCCCGGTGGTGGGGCTGCTGTCGGGCATCGACGGCGAGACGATGAGCGCCCTGGAGCAGACCCAGACCGATCCGGCCCTGCTGGACCGGACCCTGATGGCGGTGCGGATGGACCGCCGGCGGACCCGGTTCCGGCAGCTCCTCGCCGCCGCCGCGGCGGTGGTGGTGGTCGGCGGCCTGACCGGCGTCGGCTTCGCCAGCCTCGCGGGCACTGGTGACACCGCGCAGGTGATCGCCGAGCCGACCCTGACCGCCCCGGTCACCGGCCCGCCGAGCACCAGGCCGTCCGACCCGAACGACCCGGGCGACGGCGGTACCGAGCACGAGGGTGAGCAGCACAACCAGGTGGACCCCACCACCGGCGTGAAGACCACGATGTGGCTGGCCAACAAGGAGTACGGCACCCAGATCGACGTGTATCTCGCCCGGCTGCCCGGACCGCGTACCTGCCGGCTGGTGGTGTTCCGGAAGAACAACACCAGCGAGGTGGTCTCGACCTGGGCGGTGCCGGGCGGTGGCTACGGCACGAACCTCAACCAGCTTCCGCTGGAGCTGAGCGCGTCCACCTCGGCAGGCCGGGATGACATCACGAAGATCCAGGTGCAGTCGGTCGACGTCAAGGGTGTGGCCAGCCCTCTGGTGACGATCGCCGACCTCTGATCCGCAGGACCCCGGCGCCGGGCAGCCTCCACCGCCCCGGCGCCGCTTAAGCGTGTCCGGAGTAGAGCTCAGACGTGCGCCCCCACGCACCGGCGGGGGGATCGGTTCAATGCGTCCACTGTGAAATGGAGCACGCTTTCCTCTTCAACCTTGACAGCGGGCCGGCCGTACTACCCGGTGAACTGCCAAGAATGAGGAGGGCACGTGGCACAGATGAAGCGGACCGTCATCGTCGCGAGCGCGATGGTCGCACTTACGGCCTGCGCTCCCGCCGGCTACGACGGGGCGAATTCGACCGCGGCCGAGCCGGTCGCCGTCGCCGCGGCCGAACCCACCGCGGCGGCCGAACCGGAAGCCACCGCCACCGCCGAGGCCGCCGACCAGGCCCCCCCGGCCGACGTCCGGCTCACCGACGAGCTGGTCGGCAAGAAGCTGCCCCGGATGGGCGCCGTGGTGACCGACCAGGACGGCTGGGTCCTCTACCGCTTCGACAAGGACTCGGCCGACCCGCCGTCGTCCAACTGCGTGGACAAGTGCGCCCAGGTGTGGCCGCCCGCGCTGACCGACGGAAACCCGCAGCTGCGGGGCGTCTCGGACGACAAGGTCGGCACCATCACCCGCCAGGACGGCACCCGGCAGATCACCGTCGGGGGCTGGCCGGTCTACCGCTACATCGGTGACAAGAAGCCCGGCCAGTGGAAGGGCCAGGGCGTCGGCGGCACCTGGTTCGTGATCGACCCCAACGGCAAGAAGAACCTCACCTGCGTGCCCACCGGCACCCCGAAGCCCGTCGCGCCGCCGTCGACCGGCGACTCGGGCAGCTCCGACGGCGGCAGCTCCGGGTACTCGTACTGATCCGCCGCCCCCTGGACACGGTGGCCGGTCGCAGCCGGGGAGGGCGCGGCCGGCCACCGTCGTGAGCCCGGACGCCGGCGTACCGGCAGCGCCCCCGCGTACCGGAACTCGGCGTCGGTCCGCCGGCCTCCCGACGGGCGGGGATCTCCTCCCGCTGCCGGGCGCGCCGGCCAGTAGGCTGGGGAGCCACCGGTGGCGTGCGACACGCTGTCCACGGTCGACAGCACCATGGCACCAGTTGCAGGGAGAGGGGCGGCGTGGCGGCGAAGCGGAGCCGGAGCCGTCGTCTGCTGGTAGTTCTCGCGCTGGCCGGCTCCCTCATCGGTGTTGCGGGCGCGACGGCGGCCGCGCGCTGGCCCATGAGCTACCCCCAAGGGAGCGCGGTGGCCGCCGCGTCCACGTCGCCGACCTCCGCACCGCCCGCCGCCTCCGCCTCGCCGAGCCCCTCACCGCCTCCGGTTGCGCTGACGGTGCTCAGCTGGAACGTGTGCGCCAACGGCAAGATGCGCTGTCTCGCCGGTCGTCGGCACCCGCAACTCGCCGCCGCCATCGGTGAGGTGGCGCGGAACCGCTCGGCCGACGTGCTGCTACTGCAGGAGATGTGCGCCGACCTGCTGCCGGCGCTGGGGAGGAGCCTCGGCCCTGGCTGGAGGACGTACTTCCGCCAGGCCTCGACCGCTGCGGTCAGGCACGGCACCCGGGTGACCAGACCGGCCACCTGTGGAGCCGACGGAGACCGGTACGGCCAGGCGGTGGCGGTCCGGGCGTCCGTGGCGCCGGGCACTCGCACGGCATCGCCGGTTCAAGCGTCGTGGCTGGTCCAGCTCCCGTCGCCGAAACCGGAGGGCGGCAAATGGATGGAACGACGGTTGGCGATCTGCGTCCGGTTGCGCGCACCCCGGCTCCAGGTCTGTGGGGCCCACCTGTCAACGCCGCAGCAGGATCCCGACGGCAGGATTCGTGCCGCACAGGCAGCGCGGCTCGCCGCCGAAGCCCGCCGCGGTCTCGAACGGGGATATCGGACCATCGTCGGCGGCGACCTCAACACTCCCCCGGCCGCGACCGTGACCGGCAGTGGTCACCTCGTCCTGCAGCCGCTGTACGACCAGGGCGCCGACTGCGACCTGGGCAGGATGCGGTCGACGTTCGGCACGACCAAGATCGATTACCTGTTCAGCGGGCCCGGCCTCAAGCCGCTCGGCTGCGAGCCGATCCAGACATCGCTCTCCGACCACCGCATGTTGCTGGCACGCTACGACCTCCACCCGTACCCGACCGACGCCTGATCGCCACGGGCGCCGGACCGGAAGGGGACCGGCGCCGCTGGGCGTACCGGCGTCAGCCCTTCTCCCAGGGACTGGGCACCGGGAAGTAGGTGTCCAGGAAGGGCGTGAGGACCGACACCTGGGCGGCGAGGTCCTCCTCCGTGGAGAAGGCGTCGTTGAGACAGAACACGTGCCGGTCGCGCTTGGCGAGCAGATGCGCCAGGCGCGCGGGCGTGTCCGGGTCGGACAGCTCGGCGATGGCGTAGGCCAGCTCGCCCGGTACCGCCCGGCCGGTGTGGAACCCGTAGTAGTGGTGCAGCGACGAGGCGACCGAGATGTCGGTGATGCTGCGGAACTGGCTGCCGGCGGTCGCCCGGTGCTGCGCCGCGAAGGTCTCCTCGACCTCGTACAGCACACTGCGCCGCAGCGCGTGCGGCATGTGCTTCATCTTCTGCGTCAGCACGGTGCCGAACCGCCCGGCGATCAGCGCCCGGTTGTTCTTGCCGGCCGCGGACGCCGGGATGTCGTCGGCCGCGGGCGGTCCCGGCGGGACCAGAGCCGGCGACGGGAAGAACCGGCTGATGCCGTTGGCCAGGAAGAAATCCCGGGCGGTGACGTCCCGGCCCAGGAAGACATCGTCGTTGAAGTAGAGGAAGTGCTCCGACAGACCGTCGATGTGGTGCAGCTGGCTCTCGATGGCATGCGAGTTGAACGTCGGCAGCACCGAGGGGTCGCGGAAGATCTCCCGATGGCTGACCACCCGCAGCCCCGGGACGCCAGGCTCCAGCCAGGGTGGGACCTGGTTGTCGGTGACGAGGTAGACGGTCCGCACCCAGGGCGCGTAGGTGTGCAGGGACCGCAGCGAGTAGCGCAGCTCGTCCCGGCTGAGGAACCGCGCTGCGCTCGCCGACTCCGCGTGGTACGGCGTTCCCGCCACCTCGGCGCGGCGGCGCAACCAGGCCGGGTCGGTGCCGTCCACCCAGGTGTAGACGACGTCGACCGGGAACGTCACGTCGTCGGGGCGCCGGATCGCGAACTCTGGCCGGGTCCGGACGGTCACCGTCGGGGTCGCCGGCCCGAGGGCGGTGAACAGGTCGGCGGGCGCGTGGACCACCGGGCCGACCGCCGGCACCTCCTGCGCCACGAGGTTCCGGCGCGGGGCGATCAGCCGGTCCTCCAGCCGGGTCCAGAACTCCACCTCGCAGCCGTGCGGCACGCCGAGCACCAGGCGGTGGCGGGGATCCGTCCAGTACCAGGTCAGGCGGAGCACGTCGGCCTCGCGCAGCCGCCGCCACGCCTGCGGCTCGAAGCCCGGCACGGACGACCGCGGCTGACCGCCGACGACCTCGGCCACGTACCCGGGCACCCGGCGGCACGCCGCACCCAGCGCGGCGAGCACCCGATCCCGATCGGCCGCGTCGACCGCGACCACCGCGTTGCGGTCGGAGCGCCCGCGTACGCAGAAGTGCTCGATTCCGGCCTCGACGAGCGCCTCGGTGACCGCGGCCAGGTTGCCGGCCCGGGCCGACCAGGGCGACACGTCCGGGCGGACCAGGGCGACGCGGGCCTTCCGGTCCACCGTCACCAGGGCCCGGTCGCCGCCGGCC
>JBARAE010000344.1:0-18914 GCA_049791715.1 Micromonospora sp. | reverse complement strand
CGTCGGGACGGCCCTGAGCGCACCCCCGAAGCCGGTCGCGTTCGTCGCCTCGCTGCTGCCGCCAGCGGTGAAGTGGAAGATGTTCTTCAAGGGTCAGGCTCGCAACCCCAAGTACCTCAAGGATGGCGACGTCGTCGAGGCCACCATCGCCACCGACGACGGCGCGATCGACCTGGGTCGCCAGCGCACGGTCGTGAGGTACGCCCAATGACCGGGCCCCTGCTGTGGCCGGACTACGCCACACCCGCCGACCTCGCCGCGATCGAGGCCATGCCGCTGGAGGCCCGGGGCCTGCCCGAGTCGACGTACGCCCTGCTCGCGGGAGCGGCCACGCGGTGGCCGGACCGTACGGCGATTACCGTCCTGCCGGATGCCGACCGCTGGCGTGAGCCGCTGCGCCGTACCTTCGCCGAACTCCTGGCCGACGTCCACCGGTACGCGAACCTGCTGCACGACCTCGGCGTGCGGCGGGGTGACCCGGTCGCCCTGATGTCCCCCAACTGCGCCGAGCTGGTCACCGCGACGCTGGCCGCCCAGCTCGCCGGGATCGCGGCACCCCTGGGGGGCGGTCTGTCGCGGCCGCACCTCGCCGAACTCCTCCGGCGCTCCGGTGCCCGCGTCCTGGTCACGGCCGGACCCGAGCTGGGGGCCACCACCTGGGACACCGCGCAGGCGCTCGCCCGTGACGGCCTGCTCGACGCGATCCTCGTGCTCCGACCCACCGGTGCGACGGGCGCGCCCGAGCCGCTGCCCGCCATCGACGGCGTGCGCATCGGCTACCTCACCGAGCTTGCCGCCGCCCGGACCCCGTCCGCCTTCGACGGTGACCCGCCACGATCCACCGACCTCGCCGCGATGTTCCACACCGGCGGCACCACCGGTGCCCCCAAACTGGCCGCCCACACCCACGCGAACGAGATCGCCGACGCCTGGATGCTGGCCGCCAGCAACCTGTTCGACCAGGAGACCGTGGTCTTCGCGGCCCTCCCCCTGTTCCACGTGAACGCCCTCGTGGTCACCCTGCTCGCGCCCCTGTTCAAGGGACAGGCCGCGGTGTGGGCCGGTCCGCTCGGCTACCGGGACCCCGCCCTGTACCGCGAGTACTGGAAGATCGTCGAGCACTACCGGATCGCCGCCATGAGCGCGGTGCCCACCGTGTACGCCGCGCTGGCGCAGGTTCCGGTCGACGCCGACATCAGCAGCCTCCGGTTTCCGATGGTGGGAGCCTCGCCGCTGCCTCCCGCGGTCCGGGACGCCTTCCAGGGCCACACCGGGACGTCCCTGGTCGAGGGCTACGGGCTCACCGAGGGGACCTGTGCGAGCGTGCGCAGCTTTCCCGACGTGTCGCGGCCGGGCTCGGTCGGGCAGCGCCTGCCCTACCAGCGGGTGCGTGTGGTCAGCGCGGACGGAACGTGGAATGACCTGCCCGCCGGCGCGACCGGCGTGCTGGCCATCGGCGGCCCGACCGTCTTCCCCGGCTACGTCACCGGTCGCGACGAGAACGGCCCCGTCCTGGACGGCCTCGGCAAGCTCGTCGACGGCTGGCTGGACACCGGCGACCTCGCGCGGGTCGACGAGGACGGTTTCGTCTACCTCTCCGGCCGGGCGAAGGACCTCATCATCCGTGGCGGACACAACATCGACCCCGCCACCATCGAGGACGCGCTGCTGGCCCACCCGCAGGTCACCGGGGCCAGCGCGGTCGGGCGCCCCGACGCCCACGCGGGCGAGGTACCCGTCGCCTACGTCACCGTCGCGCCACACGCCGCAGTCACCGAGGAGGAACTGCGCGACTGGGCGAGCGCGCACGTGCCCGACCGCACGGCGGCGCCCAGGACCGTGACGGTCCTCGACGAACTGCCCGTCACCGCCGTGGGCAAGCTCTACAAGCTCCCGCTGCGGGCGGACGCCATCCGCAGGGAGCTGCGCGCCGCCCTGGTCGGGGTTCCCGGGGTCCACGACATCGACGCCACGATCGACCGCAGCTCCGTCGTGGCCACTGTGAAGGTTCATCCCTCCGCCCAGGAGGAAACCGTCAAGGCGATCCTGGGCCGTTACGCCATCGAATGGCGATTGGTGGTTATCTCATGACGCTCGTTGCGACCATCCTCGCGGCGCTGCTCGCGCTGGTCTTCGCCGCCCTGGGCACGGCCAAGATCCTGGCCCTGCAACCGATGCGCGAACTCGCCACGGAGGCCGGTTTCTCCGTCGCCGCCTACCGCCGCATCGGGCTGCTCGAGGTCGCCGGGGCGGTCGGACTGCTCGTCGGCCTGCTCGCGCCGCTGATCGGTTCCCTCGCCGGTGCCGGGCTGCTGCTCCTGCTCATCGGGGCCCTCGTCGTGCACCTGCGAAAGGGCGACGGCCCGGCCAAGTACTCCCTGGCCGTCATCTGTGGACTTCTCGTCGCCGGCTACCTCATCCTTCACCTGTGGTGACACGATGAGCGAGGTCCCCGTGGTGGTCGTCGGTGCGGGTCCCACCGGGCTCACCGCCGCGACGCTGCTCGCCCAGTACGGCGTCGAGCGCCTGATCCTCGACCGCTGGGAGTCGATCTATCCCCAGCCCCGCGCCGTCGCCCTCGACGACGAGGTCCACCGCATCCTGGCGCGCCTCGGGCTCCGCGACGAGTTCGCCGCCATCTCCCGGCCCCACAAGGGGCTACGCCTCCTCGACCGAAACCTGCGGGTACTCGCCGAATTTCAACGCGACACCGCACAGGGCCGGCACGGCTACCCCCAGGGGAGCATGTTCGACCAGCCGGAACTCGAGGCGATCCTTCGCCAGAACCTCAAGCGGTACGGCACCGCCACCCTGCGGGGCAACGTCGAAGTCACCGCGCTGACCCAGGACGCCGGCGGGGTGCGGGTCGACTTCACCGACACCGCCACCGGCGAGCATGAGTCGGTCCGCTCGGCGTACGTCCTGGGCTGCGACGGCGCCAACAGCCTGATCAGGGCCTCGATCGGCGCGGCCATGCAGGACCTGAAGTTCGCACAACGCTGGCTCGTCATCGACGTGGTGACCGAGGCCGACCTCGGCCAATGGGAAGGCGTGCATCAGCTCTCCGACCCGGCCCGCGCCGGCACCTACATGCGGGTCGGGAAGACCCGGTACCGGTGGGAGTTCCAGCTGGCGCCGGGTGAAACCGCCGACGACTTCCGCGACCCGGCCCGGCTGCATCCACTGATCGCGCCGTGGACCGGGAAGACCCCGGTCGGGGAGTTGGAGGTCATCCGTGCGGCGGAGTACACCTTCCGCGCGCAGGTCGCGGACCGGTGGCGCGACCGGCGGGTGTTCCTGCTCGGCGATGCCGCCCACCTCACCCCACCGTTCATCGGTCAAGGCATGTGTGCCGGGCTGCGCGACGCGATGAACGTCGCCTGGAAACTCGCCGCCGTGCTCGACGGGACCCTGCCCGAGACCGTGCTCGACACCTACGAGATCGAACGCAAGCACCACGCCCGTGCCATGATCAAGCTGGCGAAGGTGATCGGCACGGCGATGACGGCCGGCGGCGAGGTCGGTAACCTCATCCGCCGCGCGGTGGCGCCGCGGCTGCATCTCGTACCCGGCCTCACTGAGCTGGCCACCGACAGCCAGACACCTCCGCTGCACCGGTCCGACCTGGTGCTGCGGCCACGCCTGCGCCGTACCCTCGCCGGGCGGCTCTGCCCGAACGCGATCGTCGACGGCGACCGCCGCTTCGACGACGTGACCGCCGGCCGGTTCGCGGTCGTCACGGCGCATGAGCCGTCCGCCACCCAACAAGCCGAGATCGAACGGCGTGGAGCGGTTCTCATCACCGCAGAACCCGGTAGTCAGCTGCACCAATGGCTGAAGACCGGTGGGGCCCGGGTGGCGGTCGTCCGTCCCGACGGCACCGTCCTCGGTGCCGGCCGCCGGCTGCCCGCCTGTCCATGACTCACGGCGTATCCGGCGGCTCGCTCACGTACGTTGTCCCCATTTCGCTCCCGATGGCATCAACCGCCGAATTCGTACCCGGCGACGAGCACGTCGCCTGGTTTCGTTCCCGCGGTGCGGGGAAGCGGCGATGTCATGTCTTCTGATCCCGGCGCATCGGCGAGGCGCAGCCTGGAGCGGGCGCGCGAAACGGTTCAGGAAATTCACCAGGCTGCCGTCCGCCACCGAGACCCGACGCTGCACCAACTCGCCGACGAAATCAGCGAGATCGCCCTGAGTTTGGGGCACGACGCCGGCCCGGTGCAGGACTGGCGGCCGTGCCCGGCGTGCGGGGCGGAGCCCGGGTCACACTGCATCAACCAGCCGGGACATGAGATGGTCAACGGAATGCACCCGGAACGGACCCGGCTGTAGAAGAGATCCCCAAAAAAATCCGGACCACGATGTCGAGAACCCGTGGCCGGCTCCGTCCCCGAGGTGAACGCGACCAGAATGGGGTCGCACCAGCTTCGAGGAGAAGCACGATGGCCAAGTACCTGCTGCTCAAGCACTACCGCGGCGCTCCCGCTCCAGTCAACGACGTGCCCATGGACCAGTGGACGCCGGAGGAGATCTCTGCACACGTGCAGTACATGAACGACTTCGCGGCCCGGCTGGAGGGGACCGGCGAGTTCGTCGACGGCCAGGCGCTCGCCCCGGAGGGGACGTTCGTCCGGTACGACGGTGAGGGGCTCCCCCCGGTCACCGACGGCCCGTTCGCCGAGACCAAGGACCTCATCGCGGGCTGGATGGTGATCGACGTGGACAGCTACGAGCGCGCCATCGAGCTGGCCGGGGAACTCTCGGCCGCCCCCGGGGCGGGCGGCAAGCCGATCCACGAGTGGCTCGAGGTGCGCCCCTTCCTGACCGAGCCGCCCACCATCACGGAGTGACCTGATGGACGAGGCCCTGCTCAGGAGCCTCACGCCGGGCGTGCTCGGCATCCTCGTCCGCCGCGGAGCCGACTTCGCGGCGGCCGAGGACGCCGTGCAGGACGCGCTGGTCGAGGCGCTCCGCGCCTGGCCGGCCGACCCGCCGCGGGACCCGAAGGGCTGGCTGGTCACCGCGGCCTGGCGCAAATTTCTGGACAGCACCCGGGCCGACGCCGCCCGCCGCCGGCGTGAGCACCTCATCGACGAGGAACCGCCGCCCGGGCCCGTGCCGGCGGTCGACGACACGCTCCAGCTCTACTTCCTGTGCGCCCACCCGTCGCTGACGCCGTCGTCCGCGGTCGCGCTCACGCTACGCGCAGTCGGCGGGCTGACCACCCGCCAGATCGCCCAGGCCTACCTGGTCCCCGAAACGACCATGGCTCAGCGCATCAGCCGGGCCAAGCGCACGGTCTCCGGCGTGCGCTTCGACCAGCCCGGCGACGTCGCCACCGTGCTGCGCGTGCTCTACCTCGTCTTCAACGAGGGCTACTCGGGCGACGTCGACCTGGCCGCCGAGGCCATCCGGCTCACCCGGCAGCTCGCGGCCGCGATCGACCACCCCGAGGTGGCGGGGCTGCTTGCCCTCATGCTGCTGCACCACGCCCGCCGCGCCACCCGGACCGCACCCGACGGCAGCCTCGTGCCGCTCGCCGAACAGGACCGCCGCCGATGGGACACCACGTCGATCGCCGAGGGCGTCGGGATCCTGCAGGCGGCCCTGGCCCGTGACCGGCTGGGCGAGTTCCAGGCCCAGGCCGCCATCGCGGCACTGCACGCCGACGCGCCCACCGCGGAGGAGACCGACTGGGTGCAGATCGTCGAGTGGTACGACGAACTCACGCGCCTGACCGACAGCCCGGTCGTCCGGCTCAACCGCGCCGTCGCCGTCGGCGAGGCCGACGGACCGCGCGCCGGGCTGGCGGCGCTCGCAGCGCTGAACGACTCACTGCCCCGCCACACGGCGGTGGCGGCGTACCTGCACGAACGCGACGGCGACCTGGCCACAGCGGCCCGGCTGTACGCCGAGGCGGCCCGAAAGGCCCCCAACCTCGCCGAGCGTGACCACCTGACGCGCCAGGCCGCCCGGCTCAACGCCCGCCGGTGTCGCTGACACGTCGCGCTCGGACGTCCCGAACCCGGCCGTCCCGGTCATCCTGGCCACGGTCCGCCGCCCGCAGGGGTTGATGGTGGTCGAGCGACGAGGCCCACAAGCTCCTCGAACGCACCGCGCTCAAGCGACGCGTTCGCCAGCTCCCGAGGAGAACATTTAGGGCGCCGCCGACAGGCTGATCGCCTCCAACTGGCCGTCGAGCTGGAGCGGACCCGCGGCGTACGGAATAAGCAGCGTGTCTCCGCGCCGGAGTGGGAGATTGTCGCTCTCGCCGCGGAGCCGGCCCTCACCGGCGACGACGACCAGGACGCTGAAGCCCTGCTTCACGCGGTCGCCGCCACGAAGGCGGCCGGCCGCGAAGAACTCGTCCGCCGCCGAGGGCAGCAGACGGTCGCCGCCGCGCAGACTCTCGATCCGGGAAGGAGTCCATGCACCCCGGTCCACGCACTGCAAGGCCAGGTCGTAGCCAAGGCCCAGGTGGCCGTCGGCCAGGCCGAAGCCCTCGTATTCGAGCAGCACCGAGAAGTCGGTGGGCTCCTGAATCTCCACCAGCAGGATGCCGTCGCCGATGGCATGGGGAAGGCCGGCCGGGCAGAGGATCGCGTCCCCGGGCGCTACCGGGATCTTGTTGGTGGCCTCGAGCATCTCGTGAGTACTCTGCGCGCCCACCCAGCCGGCCAGCTCTTCGGCCTCGACGTCACGGGCGAAACCCAGATGGACGTACGCGCCGGGTCGCGCTGAGACGATCACCCACGCTTCGGTCTTCCCGTACGGCGAAGCCAGGTGCTCGGTCGCAAAACGGCGGTCCGGGTGCACGTGCAGGGGCAGGCGCTGGCCGGCGTCGAGCAGCTTGACCAGTACGCCGGTGTCGGTACGCCCCGGACCCAGCCACCAGCCCGGTTCGGCGGCGATTGCCTCGGCCAGCACCCGCCCGTCGGACAGGATGGACAGCCCGGAGGGTGCGAGCTCGAACCGGCTGGTCACCGAGCCCACCCAGTCCTCGGGACGATCGGGCAAGGCAGGCACGTTGCGGAACGCGGCGATCCGGCCCGCGCCCCGGTAGAACGTCGAAGGCTGATTGGCGGGCAACATTTCGACGGTCATAGCTGATCGCTCCGGCGGGAAAGGGCGACCGAGGCGAGGAAGCCGCCGACGAATGTGTCACCGAGCCCGACGGTAGTGGGGTCAGGCACGTCAAGCACGAGACCGGGACGCAGCAGACCGTCGGGAGCCGGCGTCGCGTAGCGCGGCGAGCATCTCGGGCCACACCGCCGCGTGCCGGGCGCGGTACTCCTCGAGCCGGAACGGGTCGACCTGCAGGGTGAAGCAGACACGGGGCATCAGGGCCTCCGATCGGTTGGTGGTGCCCGAACTGGGCCGGCGCGCTCAGCCTTTGACCGCGCCGGCGGTGAGCCCTTGGACGATGTACCGGCTGGCGAAGGCGAAGAGGACCATCGTGGGGAGGATTGTCAGTACCGCCGCCGCCGCCATCGACGACCACTCGATGTTGAAACTGGTGATGAAGGCGTTCAGCGCCGTCGGGATGGTGCGGTTCTCGTCGCTGTTCATCAGCGTGACCGACAGGAACAGCTCATTCCAGCAGTTCACGAAGTTGAAGATGAACGCCGCGATGATCCCCGGCTTCATGACCGGCACGATCACCCGGAAGAGCGCCGTGAGGCGGGAGCAGCCGTCGATCAGGGCCGCTTCCTCCAACGCATCCGGCACATTGGCGAAGAAGCCGCGCAGCATGACGGTGCTCACCGGGATGCAGACGGCGATGTAGATCAGCACCAGACCCACCTTCTGGTCGACGAGTCCCAACTGGACCATCAGCAGGTACAGCGGCCCGAGCGCGATGAACGAGGGAATCATCTGCGTGACCAGGAAGGCCAGCAGCACCGCCGACTTGCTGCGGAACTCGAACCGGGCGAGCACGTAACCGGAGAGCATCGCGATCAGGGTGGCCACGGCTGCGGCGGCGGTCGACACGACGAGGCTGTTCAGGATGTACGTGCCGAACTGTGCCTTCTGAAACAGTCCGATGTAGTTCTCCAGCGAGAACTCCTTCGGCCAGTACGCCAGCGGGTAGCTGAAAATCGCTCCCGGCGCCTTGAACGAGGTGATCGTGATCCAGTACAGCGGGAACAGGGTGATCACGGCCCACAGTGTCAGGAAGAGAACCCGGATGACCCGGCCCGCGACGGATTGACGTGACGTCACGATCGAACCACCTTCCGTTCACGCAGGGCTAGCAAATAGAAGGCGCTGAACACGAGGAGCACGGCGACGACGATCAGGCCGATCGCCGAGGCATGCCCGTAGTCACCACGTTGAGTTGTCTCGATCATCCAGGTGGTGACGATGTGGGTCTGGTTGGCGGGTCCTCCCCCGGTCATCGCCCAGATGATGTCCGGGAAGTTGAAGATCCAGATGACCCGCAGCAGCACGGTCAGCGCGAGGGTCGTGGAGATCTGCGGAATCGTGATCTGGAACAGCACGCGGGCCTTGCTCGCGCCGTCCAACGCGGCCGCCTCGTACAGCTCGTCGGGCACCGACTGGAGTGCCGCAAGGATCATGATGGCGAAGAAGGTCACTCCGTACCAGACATTCGCCACGACCACCGCGAACATCGCGGTACCGGGCTGGGCCAGCCACGGCACCGGGGTGTCCACGATCCCGATCTTCGTCAGCAGGTCGTTGATCACGCCGAACTCGCCGTTGAACATCCAGCGGAACAGGATGCCGATGAGGAAGCCGGAAATGGCCCAGGGAAAGAAGACCAGGGCCTGGTAGAGGCCGCGGAAGCGGAACCTCCGGCGTAGCCACAGCGCGAGGGCGAAGCCGATCAGGAACTGCGGGATGATGGACGCGAAGACCCAGACCACGGTGTTGCCCAGCACGGTGAAGAAGGCCGGGTCTGTGAAGATCGCGGCGAAGTTGTCGAAGCCGACCCATGAGGTGTCGGTGAGGTCGGCGAGGTTCCACTTGCGAAACGCCATCTGGCTGCCGGAGATCATCGGGTAGTACGTGAATACCGCGACGAAGATGACAGCCGGCGCCATGAACGCCAGGACGGTGAGACCTCGCCGGACCCTGAAGGGTCGCTTTCGCGGGCCCGAAGGGGCGCCCGGCCCGGAAGCCGGGCGCCGCCTTGTCGGTAGTGCTGTCTGCGTCATGTTCTTACTACTTCGCCCACTTCTCGGTCCAGTACTTGTCCCAGCTGGCGAGGAGCTGCTCGTTCGTCATCTTGCCGGCCAGGACCTGCTGAACCTCGGTGTCCGCCTTCTGGGCCCACTCCGTCCACCAGCTGGCGTCGCGGGGCTGAATGGCGGTGATGTACACGTCGGGCTTCTGGTTCATCGTGACGTAGCTCTTCCAGGCGCCCACCTTGTAGAACTCGTCGTCGACCGCCGTCTTCAGAATGGGCACGAGACTGTTCTCCTTCGTGAAGCGGATCGAGGCATCCCCCTCCGAGAGGAACTTGATCAGCTTGACGGCCTCCTGCTTGTGCTTGCTCGACGAGGCGATCCCCCAGCCGGCCGTCGCCATGGGCTGAATGGCCTTTCCGGTCGGGCCCACCAGCATCGGAGCCGTCGTCCACTGATCCTTGCTGATCGCCTTGGACTGCCCCACGGTGGCGATGACTTCCGGGTCCTGCAGGAGGAATGCGGTCGACCCGTTCGAGAAGCCCTCGACCATCTCCGGATAGCCCCACGCCACCGATGACGGCGGAGAAGCCTGCTTGAAGAGCGCGAAGTAGGTCTTGAGCGCCTCGAGGGCCTCCGGAGCCGAGAAGATGGTCTTCCCGTTGGACAGCTTGTACGCGTTGTTGACGTCGATCTGGTCGGCGACGTACGCCTCGATGGCCACGGTGGCGTTGGTGTAGCCGTTCTTTCCGCCGCGGAACGCGTAGCCGTATCGCTTCTTCGACGGGTCCTGGATGGCGGTGGCCTGTTGGAGCAGCTCCTCCCAGCTGTTGGGGGGAGCGTTGAAGCCGGCATCCTTCACCAGGTCGCTGCGGTAGAAGAGGCTGAGCCCGTAGAAGCCATAGGGCACAAAGTAGGATTTGCCCTCCGAGTTCTTCGAGAACTTCGCCGCGTTCTCCGTCAGGGCGTCCCGGCCCGTCCAGCCGTCCAGGTCGTGCGACATGTCGTACAGCCAGCCGTTCTTGGAGAACGGACCGACGGTGAGGTCCCGGACCTCGAGTACGTCGATGCCGCTACCGGCCTGCAGCATCTGCTGGAGCTTCTGGTCGGCCTGGTCGGTCGGGGGCGACACGAGCTGCACCTTGACGCCCTTGTTCTTCGCCTCGAAGTCGGCGAGAAGGGTCTTGAGCAGCTGGGTGCGGGCGGGATTGGTGAGGCTCTCGACCATCTGCAGCGTGACCGTGCCGTCAGCGGCGGGGCTGGTGCAGCCGGTCATCGCGACGGCGGTGGCCAGGGAGAGGGCAATTCCGGCGAGCGCCTTTCTCAGTTTCACGGTTCCTCTTTTCGATGGTGGGGGATCGTGGCGTGCTCCATCGGGGGTGGAGAGATCAGGACGGGCGCGCGACCTCGCGCGCCCACTGGCAGAGCACGGGGACGCAATGGTCGGCGAAGTGATCGAAATCCTCGGCCGTGTTGTAGACATGGGTGGACAGGCGGTAGTAGCCGGTGCCACCGAAGCTGGTGAAGGCGGCTTCGACCCCGAGTTCGCGCACCACCCGGTCCCGCAGGCCGTCGGCGTCCTGATGGGTGGTGGCAAGTTCCGCCGGCAGGCGCACCAGGCGCATCGCGTTCACCGGGCTTCCGACGTCCACCCGGTGGTCTTCGCCGGTGATGGCGGAGAAGGCCGATGCGACGACCTCCTCGGCGTAGTCGGCCAGCGCGCTCATGTACCGCCGGGCAGCCTCCCAGCCCCAGGTGTGTTCGATGAACGCGATCGACCGCGGCGCCGCGAGGTAGCTCGTCGCGTCGAGAGTGCCCTGGATGTCGAAGCGCAGCGGAAAGTTGAGCGGCGCGCCCCACGAGTCGATCAGCGGGTACAGCTGGTCCCGCAGAGCGTTCCGCGCGACCAGGACCGCCGCTCCACGTGGTGCGCAGGCGAATTTGTGCAGGTTGCCGACCCAGAAGTCGCAATCCACTCCGTCGAGCGGTCGGTCGTAGAGTCCGGGAACGTGCGCCCCGTCGACCAGCACGGGGATGCCGCGGCGTCGTGCCTCGGCGGACACCGTGTCGACCGGGAGCAGGCGAGCGGTCGGCGAGGTGACGTGATCGACGACGACAAGGCCGGTGTGGTCTGTCAGCTCCGCTACCACGGCGTCGTGGGCCTGCTGCAGCGTCGCGTCGAGCGGTATCCGAGCGACGCGCACCCTGCCCCCCGAGCGGCGGGCGAGGCGTTCGGCGCCCATCGTGACTGCTCCGTAGCCGTGGTCGGTGACCACGATCTCCATTCCGGGCCGTGCCGGCAGGTTCGCGTAGACCACGCTCGCACCGCCGCTGGCGTTGGGAACGAACGCCGTGTCGTCGGCGGCGACGCCCAGGAAACTGGCGATCTCGGCGCGGGCGGCGCCGATCTTGGAGGACAGCTCTGAGAACCACAGGACCGGGGCGGCGTCCATCTGGGCGCGCAGCGCGTTCTGATGGGCCTGCACGTGCGCGGGGACCGCGCCGAAGGAACCGTGGTTGAGATGACGTAGGTCAGGCTGGAGCGTCCAGCCGGCTGCCGCCGGCGAGCCGTCGGGCAGGGTCAGGCACGCGGTCATGGACGTCGCGGTCATGGATTTCCGCTCTCGAAGAAGGGGGCGAGCCTTCGAAAGACATTAGACAACTTGCCGTTATAGTGCGTGTACGAGGCTGCGCCGGGGGCCTTTGCAGCGGAGACATCATATGACTCCGGTGATCTCGGCGCTAGCCTGATCATTGACCATCATTCGAGGGAGCTCCGTGTCCGCAGTCGACGTCGCCTTCCACGGCCTCCGGCAGATGATCTCCTCCGGTCGCCTGGCCGCCGGTCAGAAGTTCCCGCCGGAGGCGGAGCTCTGTGAGGAACTCGGCGTGTCACGCGGATCGCTGCGCGAGGCGGTCCGGATGCTGTCGGCACTCCGAGTGATCGATTCACGTCATGGCTCGGGCACCTACGTCGCGAGGCTTGTGCCGGAGGAAATCGTCGGCACTCTCGCCCTGACGGTCGACCTGCTGCCTCTGGCCGGGTTGCTGGAGATCTACGAGTTGCGGCGCGTGCTCGAGGCCCATGCGACGTCGCAGGCAGCCGCGAGAATCACCGACGAGCAGGGGCGGGAGCTGCTGCAACTGCTCGACCGGATGGAGGCGACGTCCGATGGGCATCAGGCCTCAGAACTCGATGCCCTCTTCCACTCGACCATCGCCGCCATCGCCGGCAAACCCACGCTGGCGGTTCTCCTGGATGTGTTCCGATCGCGGTCACGCGCGTACCAGATCTTCGATACCCGGGACGGAAAGCTGATCAAGGCGACAAGCGACGCGGGCCATCGCTCGATCACCAACGCGCTGATCGCACGGGACCCGGCGGCCGCCTACAGCGCCGCCGCTCAGCACGTAGCGCAGACCGAGCACTGGCTGCGCCTTCACCAGCCGCCGGTCAGCGGAGCCCCTGATCGATCGGTTGACCCACCCGCCCCCTCCCGTGGCCGTTCATACCGGCGGCGGCAGTTCGCTGGATCCGCGGACGATCAGCCGCACCAGTAGCACCACCCGGCGGGGCGGACCGGTCTCACGTGGACCGTGTCGGTGCGGTGGCGCAGGTGCAGCGCGCGCACCACGCCGGCTGGCGCCGTCCTCATCGCTGGCGCAGCGCTAGCCGGCCGGCTTCTCGAGCACGGTGAGCAGGTGCGCCACGACGTCGGCGACGGCGTCGCGGGCGGTCCGCAGGTACGTGCGAGGGTCCACCGGGGGCTTCGGGCCGGCCAGGACGTCTCGGACGGCACCGGTGTACGCCAGGTTCAACGCCGTACCGACGTTGACCTTGACCATGCCGTGCGCGATCGCGCCGCGCAGGCGATCGTCCGGCACTCCTGAGGACCCGTGCAGGACCAGCGGCACCGGGACGGTCTTGCGCAGCTGCGCGATCAGGTCGAGGTCGAGAGCCGCGTCCCTGGTCGTCATCGCATGTGAGCTGCCCACCGCGACCGCGAGCGCGTCGACCCCGGTCGCCGCGACGTAGGACTCCGCCTGGCGTGGATCGGTCCGGACACCGGGCGCGTGCGCGCCGTCCTTGCCGCCCACCTCACCGAGTTCGGCCTCCAGCCACAGCCCCCGCTCATGCGCCCAGCCGGCCGCCGCGCGGGTGGCGGCCACGTTCTCCTGATACGGCCGGGCCGAGGCGTCGAACATGACGGAGCTGAAGCCGGCGTCGGCTGTCTGGTGCAGGAGCGACTCGTCCGCGACGTGGTCCAGGTGCAGCGATACCGGCACCCGCGCGGCGGTGGCGATCTCACCGAGGGCGGCGGCCATGGGGCGTACGCGGCCGAGGTGGAAACGGACGGCGTTCTCGCTCAACTGAAGGATCACCGGCCGGTCGACGCGCTCGGCGCCGGCGACGATGGCCTCGGCATGTTCGAGCGTGATGACGTTGAACGCGCCCGCTCCCCTACCTGCGGCGGCGGCCGCAGCGACGATCTCGCCGGTACTGACCCGCATCCCCTAGACCTCCTCGACGTGGACCACGTCACGAAACCGCCGGTAGGCGTCCCGGTCGACCTCACCGGCCACGGGGCGCAGCACCGCAGCGGCCGACAACGCCACCGCGTCGGCCAGCCGCTCCGGCCAGTCGGACCCGGCGCGCAGCCCGCGGGTGAGCTCGGCGACACACGCGTCACCGGCGCCGGTCGGGTTGCCGGACAGCGGTTCGGGCGGCCGGGCCACCCATTTGCGCTGCGGGGTCGACGCCAGCAGGCCCTCCGCGCCGGCGGAGACGACGACGGCGGCCGCCCCGGCCGACACCAGAGAGTCTGCGGCGATCCACGGGTCGACGTGACCCGTGGCGGCCACCAGTTCCTCCCGGTTGGGCTTGACCACTGCCGGTCCGGCGGTAACGCCGATCCGCAGCGCCGCGCCGGAGACGTCGAGGACGGCTGGCACACCGGCGTCGCCGGCGAGCGAGATCAGCGATGCGTAGCCGTCGTCCGGCACTCCCGGTGGCGCGCTGCCGGAGAGCACCACGACGGCGGCGTCGGCGAGCAGGCGCTGGAAGCTGCGGACGAACGCGGCCCATTCATCGGCGCGCACAGCGGGCCCCTCCTCCCAGAAGCCGGTCGCGTCGCCCGCGGCCTCGTCCACCACGGCCAGCGTGCGCCGGGACTCGCCGGCGATGGGCACGAACTCCTCGCTGATCCCGGCGGCGGCGAGGTGGCGCCGGATTCGGTCGCCCGTGCTGCCACCGGCGAGGCCGGTCAGCACCACGTGCTCACCGAGGGCGTGCAGCACCCGGGCCACGTTGGTGCCCTTGCCGCCGGCGTGCTCGGCGGTGGAGACGACCCGGTTGCCGGTATGCCACCGGACCCGGTCGACCACGTAGGTGACGTCGAGGGCGGCGTTCAACGTGACACAGAGAATCACCGGGCGGCTCACGGTGACGGCACCCGGTGGGGCGCGACGACGGTGCGGAGGGACGGGTGGCGGATCATCCGTCAGACGACCGTGACGGTGAGGCCGGCCGTCCGCAATCGGTCCACTTCCGCGGGGTCCGCCCCGGCGTCGGTGATGAGCTCGCTGATCGCGGACACCGGGGCGATGCAGGCGAACACGACCCGGCCGAGCTTGCTGGAGTCGGCCACGACGATCGCCTTGCGGCTGCGTTCGATCAGGACCCGGTTGGTGGCTGCCTCGGTCTCGTTCTGTGTGGTCAGGCCGGCGTTGCGCTCGATGCCGTCGACCCCGACGAAGGCGACGTCGATGTTTATCTTGTCCAGCGTCGCGTCGGCCAGGGGTCCGACGAGTTCGTAGGAGACGCCGCGGGCGACGCCGCCGGTCATGATGAGCTTCACGTTCGGCCGGACCGCGAGTTCCGCCCCGATGTTCAGCGCGTTCGTCACCACCGACACCTCACCGCCGTACGCCAGGCAGCGGGCGACCTCCAGGGTCGTGGTGCCGCCGGTGAGCGCCACGACATCGCCCTCCGCCACGCGTTCGGCCGCGGCGCGCGCGATGCGCAGCTTCTCCTCGTGGGCGTGACCGCTCCGGTACCGCACCGGCAACTCCGTCGCGCCGGAGACCGCGCCCCCGTGCGCGCGTTCGAGCAGCCGCTGGTTGGCCAGCGCGCGCAGGTCCCGCCGCACCGTGGCCTCGCTGACGCCGAGGTCGAGGGCGAGGTCGGCGACGTCGACGCTGCCCTTCTCGCCGAGCAGTTGCAGAATCCGGCCGAAGCGATCGGCTCGGTGCCGTCGGCGTGCGGCGGCGTCCCCGTTCGGTGGAGTTTCTTGGCCTGCCGTCGTCATTGGGGCGGTCGCCTCACCGGATCGGTCGCGGGCGGAGGAATGCACAGTGGGCAGCATCCCAGCTTGCACAATCATGCGCAAGTACGTGCACGCTGTTGCCCACCTCGTGATCGGGAATGACCGGCCCTGCTTGACAGGGGGAAAACCCGCGCGCGAGCATCCAGCGATGAGCATGACCGCGGATGAGATCGCTACCCAGCCCGACATGTGGCGGCGGGCGACCGCCCTCGCCCCCAGCGTCGCCCACCTCCTGCCCGGCCAGGGTGAGGAGGTGTGCATCGTCGGTTGCGGCACCTCCCTCTACATGGCGCAGGCCGCCGCGGCGCTGCGCGAGGGGGCCGGACACGGGCGCACCGACGCGTTCCCGGCCTCCGAGCTGCCCAGCGGGAGGCGCTACGACGTGCTGGTGGCCATCTCCCGCTCCGGTACCACGTCGGAGATCGCCCACGTGCTGCGCCGCGCGCCGGCCGCTCGCTCGGTGGTGCTGACCGCCCTACCGGACGGGCCGGTCGCCGCGGCGGCGGACGGGGTGGTCCCGCTGGTCTTCGCCGACGAGCGCTCCGTGGTGCAGACCCGATTCGCCACGACCGCGCTCACCCTGCTCCGTGCCGCCGCGGGTGAGGACACGGCCGAATCGGCGGCGGACGCGGAACGGGCCCTGGCGGTCGACCTTCCCGTCGACCCGACAGCGATCTCGCAGTGGACCTTCGTGGGCCGGGGCTGGACCGTAGGGCTCGCCCACGAGGCGGCGCTGAAGCTCCGTGAGGCGGCTCAGGCGTGGACCGAGGCGTACCCGGCGCTGGAGTACCGGCACGGGCCGATCAGCGTGTCCGGCCCGGGCACCGTGGTGTGGTCCTTCGGTCCGTTGGATGCCGCGCTGGCCGACCAGGTCCGCTCGGTCGGCGCCACCGTGGTGGATCTGCCGCTGGACCCGCTGGCGTCGCTCGTGGTGGCGCAGCGGGTGGCGGTCGCGCTGGCGGAGTCCCGCGGACTCGACCCGGACACCCCGCACAACCTGACCCGTGCGGTGATCCTGGACGACGCCGCCCTCCCCGCCTAGGGGCGGCCGCGCGCCCGCCCGGTAGGACGGTCGGGCACGAGCGGACGCGGCCGGCATCCGTGGGAACGGAGCCGGCCGCCACTCGTGCGTCAGAAGAAGGTGTGGATGCAGTCGACCACCACGTCGTCGACGACCACCGGGATCAGGCGCCACTTGTCGAACGCGGTGCACGGGTGCGCGAGGCCGCAGCCCACCCAGTCCCCCACCTCAAGCCGGTGGCCGGCCGGCAGCCGCAGGTAGGCATGCTGGTCGTTCAGCCCCTCGATCCGGGCGCCGGTCAAGGGCTCCGCGGTCGGGGCGTCCGCGCGGCGCAGGCGTACGGGTGTCGGTAGCGCCGTATCGAACGACGCGTAGCGCTTGCCGAAGCCGAGCACGGCCAGCTCGGGCTCTGGCCGGGACAGCACCTGGCCCCACAGTTCGAGCGCCGGGCGCAGTGACTCGCCCCGGTACGGCGCGAGCGCGAAGGGTGTGCCGTCCGCGGGCGGCCCCGTCTCGTGTACCGCGTAGCAGCCGCTGCGCAGCACCACCCGCACCGGCTGCTCGCTCGGCCAGCCGTCGCGGAACGCCGCCACCACCAGGTCGAAGTAGGCGCTACCACCGGCCGACAGCATCAGCTCGTCCGGCACCAGGCCCCGGCTGACCAGCCACTCTCCCGCGTGCCGGACGTCGGCGAGGAAGTCGCGCACCCGCTCACGCACACCCGGCTGGCCCGGCGCTCCGATGGTGCCCTCGAACGCCGCCACTCCGGCCAGCCGAAGTCCGGGCGCCGCCGCCACGGCGGTGGCCACCTGTCGCACCTGGGCGAGGGTGCGGCATCCGGTCCGCCCGCCGGGATGGCCGACCTCGATGAGCACCGGCAGCCGGCCACCGGGGGGCGCGCCGGTGAACTCGTCGGCGAGCAGGGCGACCGTGGCCGGCGAGTCGACGTAGCAGATGACGTCGAAGTCGGACGCGGTTTCCAGCTCGCTGCGCAGCCAGGCAAGGGTCCCCCGGTCCACCAGCTGATTGGCCACGAGCACCCGGGGCACCCCGAATGCCCGGTACAGGCGCAGCTGTGCACCGGTCGCGGCGGTGATCCCGTACGCGCCCTGGGCCAGTTGGCGGGCGAACAGCTGCGGTGCCAGGGTCGTCTTGCCGTGTGGCGCCAACTCGACGCCGTTGTCCCGGCAGTAGCGGGCCATCAGGGCCAGGTTGTGCTCCAACGCCTCGGCGTGCAGCACCATGACCGGCGCGGTGAAGCCACCGCCGAACAGCGGTCGGCGGGCCGCCACCAGCTCGGCGACCGTGCCGCCGACCGCGTCGGCCGGCATCCCCTTGGCGTCCGGCCCGATCCGCGCGTCACCCAGTTGCCGCAGCGCCTCGTCGTTCATCGGGCCTCCCGCAGGGTCGAAGGACATCTCATGCGCCGACCGCCAGAAAGGCCTCGGCCTCCGTGCGGGTCGGCTGTCCGCCGGTGCCTCCGGCGGACCGGGTCGACAGGGCTCCGCAGGCGCACCCGAGGGCGACCGCGGAGGCGAGGTCCGCGCCGTCGAGCCATCCGGCGAGGAAACCGGCATCGAAGGAGTCACCGGCGCCGGTCGCGTCCACCGCATCGACGCGACGGGCCGCGCCGTGGACCACCGCCCCGCCGTGGACGGCGTCCGCACCCTCCGCACCGCTCTTGACGACCACCAGCGGCCCGTGGCGGGCGATCAGCAGCGCCGCAGCCAGCTGGTCGTCGGCCGGCGGAGCATCCGCTACCGGTGTGCCGGGGCGAGGACTGACCGCCGGCAGCGCGGCCGCCAGCCCGACCGCCTCCTGACGGTTGGGCAGCAGCACATCCACCATGGGCACGGCGGCGGCCACCGTCGACCATCGCTGCTCCGGGTCCCACCCGGTGTCCATCGACACGGTCGCGCCGGCGGCACGGACGCGGGCGATCAGGTCGGGCAGCCCCGCCCGCAGCCGGGGCTGGAGGAACGGCGAGGCGATGTGCACGTGGCGGGTCCGGTGCAGCAGGTCGTCGGGGACGTCGGCCGGGTCGAAGGCCGCGAGGGCGCCGCGGGCGGTGAGGATCGCACGGTCGTCGGGGCGGGCCAGCGCGACGCTGATCCCGGTGGGCACGTCGGCGAGCACGCGCACCGGCGCGGTTGCCACGCCCGCGTCGGCCAGCTCGCCGAGCACGTACCGGCCGAGAAGGTCGTCACCGACCGCACCGGCCATCGCCGTGCGCAGGCCAAGCCGGGCGGCGCCGACCGCGGTGATCGCCCCGGAACCGCCGAGCACCAGGGTGCCGTGCTCGACGATCCGCTCGTGCTGGCCGAACGCCGGTTCCACGTCACCCCCGTGCAGGATCAGGTCCGGGTTGGCATCGCCGACAACGAGGAGGTCGAACGGGCGGCGCGCGGACGGCGC
>JBARAE010000343.1:0-2729 GCA_049791715.1 Micromonospora sp. | reverse complement strand
GCCGCGCCGGCCGCCAGCCGAGTCGATAGGCACGGCAGCCCGTGCCCTATACGCGGCCTGGAGCAGCGGCGAAGACCTGCGGTCACGGCGGATCAGCCGCGGCGGCTGAGTGTCCCGGCGCTGAGGCCGCGGATCGACGCGTCGAGGTGTCGGCATCGGCAGCGGGTCTTATATTTCGGGAGCTCGACGAGACCGGGGCAGCTCGCTGCCGCAGCGCCGACTCATGCGACACAAAATCCGCCCGCCCCCACCGGACCCGAGCCCCACCGCTGCAGTCACCATCCCCGTCGTCACCCAGGCAAGGTCTACCGCTTACCAGGTATTCGGTCCTCCATAACGGACACCCTCTCCCGGACGGCCAGCATCGGAGCCGGTTGAAGATCGGCTGGCCGTTCTTTGGCACGATCAGGTGCGCGCTCATCGGCACGTCCGGATGCAGGCACCCGCTGTCCGGCTAGCCTGCGTGAAAGGCGCTTCTGATCGGCCGACCAACATCGCCGGGAGCGCTCAGCCCGTGGGCGGACCCAGGCTCCGACACCAAGATCGGACGCACTGCTCTCGGCAGATGTGCGCGTGCTGGTTGACTCGGACCAAGGACGCCGCGACGGCGGCGCGGGGTGGTGGTGCCCCCGCGTCCACCGGTTGGACCAGGAGAGTCAGCCCGTCATCGACGCGGGCACGGGCCGCACTGACATCAACGGCCCCGGCCGTCAGGTGACGGCGCTGTGCGTTCTGGCTTACGCGGTCGCAGCGCCGGATGTTGGGGTTTGGGAGGCCGCGGTGACCGCCAGCGAACCGAGCAGGTCGAGCGAGCGGGCCGCCTGGGAGCCCGGTTCGGCGTGATAGATCGCCAGGATCTGGCCGCCGGAGTCGTTGAGTGGCAGTTTCTCCCGGCGTAGCTCCAGCATGCCGACCTGCGGGTGGCGCAGCCGCAGCGGGCCGCCGGCCAGCGCGGTGACGTCGTGCCGGGCCCACAGCCGCCGGAATGGTTCGCTGGCCAGCGAAAGCTCGCCGACCAGTTGGACGATGCGCGGGTCGTCGACGTCGCTGCCTACGGAGGCGCGGAACCCGGCGACCATGCTCCTGGCCACCTGCGCCCAGTCCGGGTAGAGGTCCTGTTCGTCGGCGTCGAGGAAGATCGCACGCAGCCGGTTGACGCCGGGTCGGATGTTCGGTGACACGGCGGTGGCCAGCCGGTTCGCGGCGAGCACGTCGAAGGTCCGGCTCTCCACGAACGCGGGCAGGTTGATCACGTCGAGCAGGTGCCGGATGCCGGCCGGCACGATCTCGCGGCGCGGCCGCCGGGCCCGGTTCGGACGCTCGGTGGACAGGCTGAGCAGGTACGCCGTGGCGGTCGCGTCCAGCCCGAACACCCGGGCCAGGGCCCGCAGCACCTGCGCGGAAGGGTTCCGGTCGCGGCCCTGCTCCAGGCGCAGGTAGTAGTCGGCGCTGATCCCGGCGAGGGTGGCGACCTCCTCGCGGCGCAGCCCGGGGGTCCGGCGCACGCCCACGACCGGCAGCCCCACGCCCGCCGGGTCGGTGAGCTCACGGCGGGCCCGAAGGTACTCCCCGAGCGCGTTCGTCCTGCTCATGCCACCAATGCTACGAGCCGCGGCAGCGTGGTGACTGGTCCCGCCGCCCCCAGGATGGGCGGGACCTGGTTGCGTGCGCCGGTGCTGGGCACCGTAGAGATCGCGGCCGGAAACTCCGGCGCGCGGAAAGGGACACATGACAGGCAACCAGCTTCCCGGCGGCACCTACCAGGTGGCCGACCTCACATTCACCCGGATCGGCTACGGCGCCATGCAACTGGCCGGCCCGGGGGTGTTCGGGCCGCCCAAGGACCGCGACACCGCCATCGCCGTGCTGCGTACGGCCGTCGACCTGGGCATCCGTCACATCGACACGGCCGACTTCTACGGCCCGCACGTCACCAACGAGATCATCCGCGAGGCGCTCGCGCCGTACCCGGACGACCTGCACATCGTCACCAAGGTCGGCGCCCGCCGCGACGAGCACGGCGGATGGCCACACGCCCGCACCCCAGCCGAGCTGGTGCAACAGGTCGAAGACAACCTGCGACGCCTCGGCCTCGATGCGCTCGACGTGGTGAACCTGCGGTTCGGCGGCTTCGACTCCCCCGAGCCCGGCTCGATCGCCGAGCAGTTCGCCGCGCTCGCCGAACTGCGCGAGCGGGGATTGATCCGGCACCTCGGGCTCAGCACGGTCGACTCCGACCAGCTCGCCGAGGCACAGGCGATCGCCCCGGTGGTGTGCGTGCAGAACTTCTACAACCTGGCCAACCGGCGCGACGACGCGCTGGTCGACAGCACCGCCCGGCAGGGCATCGCCTACGTGCCGTACTTCCCGCTGGGCGGCTTCTCACCGCTGCAGTCCGACGTCCTGGACAGCGTCGCGAAAAGGCTGGAGACCACACCGATGGCCGTGGCACTGGCGTGGCTGCTGCACCGCTCCCCGAACATCCTGCTCATCCCCGGCACGTCCTCGCTGGAGCACCTGCGCGAGAACATCACCGGCGCCGCCCTGGAACTACCCGCCGACGCACTCGCCGAACTGGACGCGGTCGGTGCCTAATCCGAACGCGCGCTCATCGGCAGATCAGGACGTTGCCGGAGCGGTCGTGTAACGCACCGGAGTTGACGCCTTCGGGTTCGCCGAAGAGGTCACCGCTCGGGAAGCCCTGCTCAGAGGTTTGTCGGTGGGATTCG
>JBARAE010000342.1:0-6439 GCA_049791715.1 Micromonospora sp. | reverse complement strand
ACCGCCCCGCCCCCCGCCCCCGCCCCCGTCGATCATGGACTTGTGGCACGTCGCACAAGGGGTGAAAGACGCGATCCGGGCGCCATAACTCCATGATCGACGCTCAGGGCCGGGCCATCGCTCCGCGGGCCGGGTCTGAGCGGTCGTCACCCGGCCCGGCGGGACGCTACGGGTCGACGAGCTTCGCTAGGGTCAGCCGCATGGCTGAGAACTACACCGACCCGAGCGGCAACACCGAGCAGTTCCGCGCCTTCGCTCACGCGCCGGAGGCCGCCGCTCCGGCCGCCGCGCCGTCCCGCCTTCCGCTGATCGTCGGCGCGGTGGTCGTGGCGGTGCTGGTGGTCGGGATCGCCTGGCTCGCGCTGAGCTGAGCCGCACCCGGGTCAGTGGTGGTTCGCCACCACTGCCTGGGTCTCTCGGGCGATCTCCCGCTCCTCGTCGGTGCTCACGACGCAGACGCCGACCTCGGTCCCGTCGGGAGAGATCATCCGGTCACCGCTGCCCGAGTTGCGCTCGGGGTCGACGGCGACGCCCAGCCGCTCCAGCCCGGCCAGCGCCGCCGCGCGCACCGGAGCGGCGTGCTCGCCCACCCCCGCGGTGAAGGCGATCGCGTCGACCCGTCCGAGCAGCGCGTAGTACGCCCCGACGTACCCGGTGATCCGGCGGCAGTAGACGTCGAAGGCGAGGGCGGCGGCGGGGTTCCCGGCGCCCCGGCGTTGCAGCACCTCGCGCATGTCGTTGACGCCGGTCAGGCCGAGCAGCCCGCTGCGGTGGTTGAGCAGGTCGTCGATCTCGTCGACGCTCATCCCGCCCTCGCGGCGCAGGTGGAAGATCACCGTCGGGTCGAGGTCGCCGCTGCGGGTGCCCATCACCAGCCCCTCCAGCGGGGACATCCCCATCGAGGTGGCCACGCTGCGTCCACCCTGGACGGCGCAGGCGCTGGCGCCGTTGCCGAGGTGCAGGGTGATGATGTTCAGCTCCTCGTACGGTCGATCGAGCAGCTCCGCGGTGCGCCGGGAGACGTACGCGTGCGAGGTGCCGTGGAAGCCGTAGCGCCGGATGCCGTACCGCTCGGCGGTGTCCCGGTCGATCGCGTAGGTCGCGGCGGCCTCGGGCAGGGTGTGGTGGAACGCGGTGTCGAAGACGGCGACCTGCGGCACGTCCGGCAGCGTCTCGCGGGCGACCCGGATGCCGGCCAGGTTGGCGGGGTTGTGCAGCGGGGCGAGCGGGACGAGGTCCTCGATGGCCGTGAACACCGCGTCGTCGATCAGCACCGGCTCGCTGAACTTCCGGCCGCCGTGCACCACCCGGTGCCCGACCGCCGCCAGCCCGGTCAGGTCCAGCCGGTCGATGATTCCCCGTACCGCGGTCTCGTGGTCCGCCGGCCCGCCGCCCGGCTCACCCACGCGCTCCACCGTGCCCTTGTCGCGGACCTCGTCGCCGTCGTAGAGCCGGTACTTGACCGAGGACGACCCGCAGTTCAGGACGAGGACCTTGCTCATGACGCCTCCGCGGCGGCCTGGATGGCGGTGATGGCGACCGTGTTGACGATGTCCGGGACGGTCGCCCCTCGGGACAGGTCGTTGACCGGCCGGCGCAGGCCCTGCATGACCGGGCCGACCGCGACCGCGCCGGCCGAGCGCTGCACCGCCTTGTAGGTGTTGTTGCCGGTGTTCAGGTCCGGGAAGATGAAGACCGTCGCCCGGCCGGCCACCGCACTGTCCGGCAGCTTCGTCGCCGCGACCTGCGGGTCGATCGCCGCGTCGTACTGGATCGGACCCTCGACCAGGAGTTCCGGCCGGCGTTCGCGGACCAGCTTGGTGGCCGCGGCGACCTTCTCCACGTCGGCGCCGGCACCCGAGCTGCCGGTGGAGTACGACAGCATGGCCACCCGCGGCTCGATGCCGAACCGGGCCGCCGTGTCGGCGGAG
Organism: Micromonospora sp.; assembly: GCA_049791715.1. Classification (GTDB taxonomy): domain Bacteria; phylum Actinomycetota; class Actinomycetes; order Mycobacteriales; family Micromonosporaceae; genus Micromonospora. Next base: position 4,508 of record JBARAE010000342.1, on the reverse strand, counting down.
GAGATGGCGATGTCGGCGAGCTGGGCGGCGTCCGGGTCCGGGTTGACCGCGCAGTCGCCGTAGACCAGCACCCGGTCGGCGAGCAGCATGAAGAAGACGCTGGAGGCCACCGAGACGCCCGGCACGTTCCGGATGATCTCGAAGGCGGGGCGGATGGTGGCGGCCGTGGTGTGGGTGGCCCCGGACACCATCCCGTCGGCGCGGCCGGTGTGCACCATCATCGTGCCGAAGTAGTTGGGCTGCGCCACGATGTCGTGAGCCAGCTCGGCGGTCACGCCCCGGTGGGCCCGCAGCTTCGCGTACGCGTCGGCGAACTCGTCCCGCCACGGGCTGGTGACCGGGTCGACCACCTCGGCGTCCCCGATGTCGATGCCCAGCTCCCGGGTGCGCCGGGCGATCTCGTCCGGCCGGCCGAGCAGGGTCAGCTCCGCCACGCCGCGACGCAGCAGGATCTCCGCCGCCCGCAGGATCCGCTCCTCGGAGCCCTCCGGCAGCACCAGCCGGCGCCGCTGCGCCCGGGCCCGGTCGATGAGGTCGTTCTCGAACATCAACGGGGTGACCCGCTCGGAGCGGCTGACCCGAAGCCGCCGGGCCAGGTCCACGGTGTCCACGCAGCGTTCGAAGGCGCCGAGCGCCGCCTCCACCTTGCGCGGGTTGTCGACGCTCGGGCGCCCCTCGATCCGGCTGGACGCGGCCACCGTGTCGTAGCTGTCGCTCGGCACGGAGAGCACCGCGAGGCCGGTGTTGAGCCGTTCCACCAGCCGCATCGCCCGGGGGTCGGGCTGCTCGCCGAGGGTGAGCACCAGCCCGGCCACCGAGACCTGACCGGCCACGTGCGCGGCGCTCGCCGCCACCAGCAGGTCGGCCCGGTCGCCCGGGGTGATCACCAGGGCCCCTTCGGTCAGATGGTCCAGCAGGGTGGGCACGTGCGCCGCGCCGACCACGTAGTCGAGCACGTCCCGGCCGAGCGCCGCGTCGTCCCCGGCCAGCAGCGTGGCGCCGAGCGCCGCCGCCACCTCGGCCACCGTCGGCGCCGACACGGTGGGCACCTCCGGGATCGCGTACGCGGGGACGGGCAGTTCGGGCAGCGTCATCGGCCCGGGTACCCGGTTGGCGACCACCGCCAGCACGGTCGCGCCGAGGTCCTCCAGGTCGTGGTACGCCCCCCGTGCGGCGGCCGCGATCGCCTCCGGATCCTGCCCGAAGCCGTCGATCACGGGGACCACCACGCTGCCGAACTCGGTGGCCAGGCGGGCGTTGAAGGCGAGCTCGCGGGGGCGGGCGCCGTCCCCGTCGGCGAAGTCGCTGCCCACCACGACCACGGCGGGGCAGCGCCGCTCGACGTCCCGGTAGCGGGCGACGATTCGGGAGATCAGCTCCTCCCGGCGGCCGTCGGCGACCAGCGTCGTCGCCTCCGCGTAGGTGCTGCCGGAGAGTTCGTCGACCGGGAGTTCCACCCGGTACCGGTCGGTGAGCAGGGCGAGGATCGCGTCCGGGCCGGTGCCGGAGACCAGCGGCCGGAAGGCGCCGATTCGCTCCACCTGCCGGGAGAGGAGTTCCGCGAGGCCGAGGGCGATGGTGGACTTCCCCCCGCCGGACCCCACGCTGGTCACAAAGACACTGCGGGCCACGAGGACCACGCTACAAGATCGCGGTGCCCCTCGCCCGGGTCCTTGTACCCGGGCCGTTGATCATGCAATGTCCGCTGTCGGCGCGGTGGCCGGGCGGGATGGTGTCGCCTCCTCGGGTACCTCGGACGCTCGCAGGAGCGCGTCGCTCTTGGCCAGCCACGCGGCGCCGAAGGCGAACACCGCGACCGCCTCGCACCAGAGCAGCGGCTTGAGCGTGTCCCGGACGTCGTGCGGCAGCGCGTTGCTGGCCAGGGCGAGCGCGATCGTCAGCAGGATCAGCCCGCCGCAGGCCCGGTAGAACCGGTTGGCCGACGGCCGGGGCGGCACGCCGGCCCGGTCCGGCTGGGTGAAGAGGAACAGGCAGAAGACGGCGAGGAGCGCGAACAGCGCCGCGGCCGAGATCTGGTGCACCACGGCGATCCACCGGTGGGTGGTGCTCGCGGCGCGGACCGGGGCGTCGGTCGCGGTGGGGAAGAGGGCAACCGCGACCGCCAGCACCCCGGCGACGGTGCTCAGCAGGTCGTCCGGCCAGCGGTAGCGGTAACTGATGAGGAACACCCCGATGGCGCAGAGGCTGCCGACGAAGACGTCCCGCATCTCCGTGTGGTAGTAGCCGCTGAGCGAGCTGAGCAGCACGGGCCGGCCGGTCATCACGATGTGGCCGACGACCAGCACGATCGGCAGGGCGATGCCGACGGCGCCGATGCCGAGGCGCAGGCGACGGACCGTCAGGGCGTCCTGCGGGGGTTTGCGGGCTATGCGGTTCACTTCCGCCTCCCTGGCGTCAGGTGGCGTGTGGTCCGACGCGTCCCGCCGGACCCTGGACGCTTGCTCACCAGTGGACGTGACGGAACGGCCCGCCGTCAATCGGTGACGCTCAGTCCTCGTCGATGTCGTCGAGGCGGGCGAGCCAGGTGGCGAAACGCTCGATGGGGGTCTCGAACTCCGGGTTCAGGTCGACGAAGTCGCGCAGGCGCTCACTGAGCCACTCCATGCTGACCTGCTCGTCGCCCCGGCGCTCGACCAGTTCCTCGATGCCGCGGTCGGTGAAGTACATGCCATGTCCTCTCGAAAGGGGGCGCCGACGGAACCGGGGCAGAGCCGTCGTGCTGACGGTCTCTGCCCCGGTCCTCGGCTGTGCTCTCGCGTCACGGGCGGGGGAGGGCCGCCTCGATCAGCGCCTTCTGCTCGACGTCGTGCATCTTCGCCGAGCCGACCGACGGGGCGGCGGCGGCCGGCCGGGAGATGCGGCGCAGCCGGACCTCAGGGAGGTGCTCCAGCAGGTTGAGCGCGACGAACGACCAGGCACCCTGGTTGGCCGGCTCCTCCTGGACCCAGGCGAAGTCCTCGGCGTTCGGGTACTGCGCCAGCGCGGCGCGAACCTCCTCGACCGGCAGCGGGTAGAGCTGCTCCATCCGGATGATCGCGGTGTCCGTGACGCCCCGCTCGGCCCGGGCCTGGAACAGGTCGTAGTAGACCTTGCCCGAGCAGAGCAGCACCCGCTTCACCTGCTCCGGCGCGGGGGCGCCGGTGTCGGCCAGCACCGGCTGGAAGGTACCGGTGGTGAAGTCCTCGACCGGCGAGACGCAGAGCTTGTGCCGCAGCAGCGACTTCGGCGTGAACACCACCAGCGGCTTGCGCTTCGGCGAGAGGGCCTGGCGGCGCAGCAGGTGGAAGTAGTTCGCCGGGGTGGTGGGGATGGCGACCCGCATGTTGTCCTCGGCGCAGAGCTGGAGGAACCGTTCCGGGCGGCCGGAGGTGTGGTCCGGGCCCTGGCCCTCGTGGCCGTGCGGCAGCAGCAGGGTGACCGCGGAGCGCTGGCCCCACTTCACCTCACCGGAGGAGATGAACTCGTCGATGACCGACTGGGCACCGTTGACGAAGTCGCCGAACTGGGCCTCCCAGCAGACCAGCGCGTTGACGTTCTCCACGGAGTAGCCGTACTCGAAGCCCATCGCGGCGTACTCGGACAGCAGCGAGTCGTGCACGAAGAACCGGGACCGCTCGCCGTCGCCGGTGAGCGTCTTCAGCGGCAGGTAGTCGTCGCCGGTCTTCGCGTCCACCACCGAGGCGTGCCGCTGGACGAAGGTGCCCCGGCGGGAGTCCTGCCCGGCGAGCCGGACGGTGACCCCGTCGTGCAGCAGCGCGCCGAGCGCGATGATCTCGCCGAAGCCCCAGTCGATGTTGCCCTCGACCGACATCTTCGCCCGCCGGTCCAGCAGCTGCTGGATCCGCTTGTGCGGGGTGAAGCCCTCCGGCAGGTTGACGTGCGCCTCGCCGATCGCCTTCACGACGGCCGCGTCGGTCGCGGTGTCGACCTGCGGCTCCGGCTCCTCCTCGCGGCGCGGCCGGCTGAGCTGGCGCGGCGTGGTGGCCGCGTCCCGGGTCGCCTTGAAGACCCGCTCCAGCTGCGACTGGTAGTCGCGCAGCAGCTCCTCCGCGTCGTCCACGGTGATGTCACCCCGCCCGATGAGCTCCTCGGTGTAGAGCTTCCGGACCGAGCGCTTCGAGTCGATGATCTTGTACATCTCCGGGTTGGACATCGACGGGTCGTCGCCCTCGTTGTGCCCGCGCCGGCGGTAGCAGACCATGTCGATCACGACGTCCTTGTTGAACGCCTGCCGGTACTCGAAGGCCAGCCGGGCCACCCGGACGACGGCCTCGGGGTCGTCGCCGTTCACGTGGAAGATCGGCGCCTGGATCATCCGGGCGACGTCGGTGCTGTAGAGGCTGGACCGCGAGTACTCCGGCGCGGTGGTGAAGCCGACCTGGTTGTTGACCACCACGTGCACGGTGCCGCCGGTGCGGTAGCCGCGCAGCTGGGAGAGGTTGAGCGTCTCGGCGACCACGCCCTGGCCGGCGAACGCGGCGTCACCG
>JBARAE010000341.1:0-3557 GCA_049791715.1 Micromonospora sp. | reverse complement strand
CGGCCGGGCTGGTCCCCGTCGCGCAGGGCTCCGACGGCGGCGGCTCGCTGCGCATCCCCGCGTCCCTGTGCGGGCTGGTCGGCTACAAACCCAGCCGGGGCCTGGTCTCCGGCGGGCCGCTCGGCTTCGGCGCCTTCGGGCTGCCGATCAACGGCCCCATCGGACGGACCGTCGCCGACGTGGCCGCGCTGCTCGACGTGCTGGCCGAGCCGGTGCCCGGCGAGCCCTACCTGACGCCGGCCGCGCCCGTCGGCGGCTACCTGGCGGCCGCCCGCGACCCCTCGCCCGGCCGGCTGCGCATCGGCCGGTTCACCACGCCGATGCTCGCCGACGAGCCGGTCCACCCCGACTGCGTCGCCGCCGTCGACCGGGCCGCCGCGCTGCTCACCGCCGCCGGCCACGAGGTGGTCGAGGTTCCCGCGCCGCTCGGCCCCGCCGCGTGGCCGCTCTTCGAGACCGTCTGGTACGCCCTGGCGCTCTCCCCGGTGCCGCCCGAGGCGGAGAGCGAGCTGCTGCCGTTGACCCGGTTCCTCCGGTCCCGGGGCGCGGCGGTCGGCGCCGGCACCCTGATGGCCGCCCTCGCTGAACTCCAGGCCCAGGTACGCCTCGGCGCCCGCCGCACGGCCGGCTGTGACCTGCTGCTCTGCCCGACCCTCGCCGCGCCGCAGGCGCCGGTCGGGGCGTTCGCCGCCCTGGACCCGGCCGAGGACTTCGACCGGCAGCGCCGGTTCTCGCCGTACTGCGCCATCTTCAACGTGACCGGCGATCCGTCCGTTTCGTTGCCGCTCGGGCGCACCACGGACGGAATGCCGGTCGGCGTGCTCCTCACCGGCCGGTACGGCGAGGACGCCCGGTTGATCGCCACTGCCGCGCAGCTGGAGCACGTGAGTGGCGGATGGGATCACCACCCCGCAATCTGGCGGGCCGTCGGCTCCGCTAACGTGAATACCACAAGCGGAGTCGGGGAATCGTCTCCTTGATCGTCCACCCGACCCGGAATTCCTGGTCTCTCTTTCCGCCTGGGGGCGTTGAGGTTGTCTGTTACCGAGACGTTGCTGGTCTACGTCGGCATCCCGGCGGCCGCGGTGCTGGTGATCGCCGGACTGGCGCTCGCCGGCAGCCGTGGCGGCGGTGGCGGCGCCAAGCGCTACCGGCCGGGCCGGCCCTTCGACTTCACTCCGGTCTGGTTCCTCGGCCGTCCGGAGCAGCTGGCCGACTCGGCCGGCACCGCGCTGGCGGCCGGTGCGCAGGCGCCCGCGCTGACCAGCCACAAGCTTGAGAAGGCCGGCGTCGAGGCGCCGGCCGGTGGAACCGGAGGCGCAAGTGACCGTTGGTGAGACGCGGGCCACGACGGGGACGGCCACCCCGCCCGAGGTGCTGGACGGGCCGTTCTCGACCCGCCAGCTGCTCCGCATCGACGAGGCGCTCCGCCTGGCCGACAGGGGCACCGGCCTGGTCTTCTCGGTCTACGTCGGCGGCCTCGACGAGCCGATCCGGGCGCACGTCGAGCGGCTGCACCGGCAGCTGGCCGAGCCCGACAAGTCCGTCCTGATCGCCGTGTCGCCCAACCAGCGCCAGCTGGAGATCGTCACGGGCCGGTACGCGCGCAAGCGCATCCCGGACACCTACGCCAAGCTCGCCGCGCTCTCCATGGTGGCCTCCTTCGGCGGCGGCGACCTGGCCGGCGGCATCATCCAGGGTCTCGACCAGCTCGCCAGCCACGCCGGCAAGGGCTGAGCCCCTTTCCCGTACGACGAAGCCCGGCCCGCGTCACGCGGGCCGGGCTTCGTGTTGTCACCGTGCCGGCGATGTGCCGGCAGGGGTGTAGCCGCGATGCCGCCACATCGCGAACCGGCGCCCGAAATGCGGCGGGGCGGCCTGGGATGCCCGGACCGCCCTCACCGAGCGTCAGGCGCTCTGGGCGTCCTTGGCGCGGGCCTTCAGCGCGCGGACCACACCGTCGCGGCCCTCGGCCACCAGCCGGCGCAGCGGCGCGGGATGCCCATCGCCCGCCAGCCAGCCGTCGGTCGCCGCGACGGTCTCGTCCTCCACCAGGTACGCCGGGTAGGCGAGCTGGGTGAACTCCTGCGCCGGCTCGCTGTCCCGGCTGGCCCAGACCTGGCCCACAGCCTCGAAGTACTTCTCCCGGTACGGCGCCACCAGCTCCACCTGGGCCGGGTGCGCGAAGCCCTGCAGCAGGGCCCGGTGCCGCCAGTTCGGCAGCGCCTCCGGCCCGGTGAGCTGCGCCCACACGGCGGCCTTGTTCTCCGGGGTCGGCACCAGCGCGTACGCGTACGCGGCCTCCCGCTCGCCACTGGCCGTCCGGTCCTTCGCCAGCTCGGCGTCGACCTCGGTGGTGCCGGCGGCGCCGTTGGCCACCAGCGCCTGCAGCACCGTCCAGCGCAGCTCGGTGTCCACGGTCAGGCCGGCCGGAACCTCGCCGCCGTTGAGCCAGCCGCGCAGGATCGCCAGGTCCTCCCCGGAGCGGGCCGCGGAGGCGTACGCCCGGGCCCAGGCGAGCTGGAATCCGCTGCCCGGCTCGGCGGCCGCGAGGGCCGTCTTCGCGGTGCGGGCCAGCTCGGCCCAGCCGGTCGGCGCCCACGCCGGATCGGCGTAGAAGGTGAGCGCGGTGGTCGCCTGGCGCAGGGTCGCGGTGACCAGGTTGATGTCGGTCTCGGCCGGGAGGCCGGCCAGCACCAGCGCGACGTAGTCGAGGGCGGCGAGCTCGGCGTCGCGGGTCATGTCCCAGGCGGCCGTCCAGCACAGTGCGCGGGCCAGCGACGACTCGAAGCCGGCGATGTGCTGCACCACGGTGGCCATCGACCGCTCGTCCAGCCGCAGCTTGGTGTACGTCAGGTCGTCGTCGTTGAGCAGCAGCACGTCCGCGGCGGGCTGGCCGTGCAGTGCGGAGGCTTCGGTCTGCTCGCCGGTCACGTCGACCTCGATCCGCTCACGCCGGACCAGCCGTCCGTCGGCCAGGTCGTACAGGCCCACGCCGATCCGGTGGGTACGCAGCGTCGGGTGCCCGGCGGGTGCCTCCTGGCGCACCACGACCCGCTCGTACGAGCTGTCCGCGCCGATCGTCACCTCGGGGCGCAGCGTGTTGACCTGCGCCGTCTCCAGCCACTGCGCGGCGAACTTGCGCAGCTCCCGGCCGGAGGCCGCCTCCAGCTCGGAGAGCAGGTCGTCGAAGGTGGCGTTGCCCCAGGCGTGCTTGCCGAAGTACGCCCGCAGGCCGGCCAGGAACGGCTCCTCGCCCACGTACGCGACGAGCTGCTTGAGCACGCTCGCGCCCTTGGCGTACGTGATGCCGTCGAAGTTGACCTCGACCGCCTCCAGGTCCGGCATCTCGCAGTACACCGGGTGGGTGGAGGAGAGCTGGTCCTGCCGGTAGCCCCAGTTCTTGCGGATCGACAGGAAGGTCGTCCAGGCCTCGGAGAACCGGGTGGCGTGGGTGTTGCACCAGTGGCTGGCCCACTCGGCGAACGACTCGTTCAGCCACAGGTCGTTCCACCAGCGCATGGTGACCAGGTCACCGAACCACATGTGCGCCAGCT
>JBARAE010000340.1:0-3594 GCA_049791715.1 Micromonospora sp. | reverse complement strand
GTCGCGCCGCGCGCGGCGCTTGCGGACCTTCTTGGTCACCCAGCTCGCGATCATGATCCCGAAGACCAGGAAGATCGCGTAGTTGAACCAGTTGCTGTACGTGTCGACCTGCTGCCACTGGGAGCCGAGGGCGTAGCCGAGCCCGACGATCAGCGCGTTCCACACCCCGCTGCCGACCGTGGTGAGCAGCAGGAACTCACCGATCGGCATCCGGTTCGCCCCGGCCGGGACGGACACCAGGCTGCGGACCACCGGCACCACCCGGCCGAAGAGCACCGCCCATCGACCGTGCCGCTCGAACCAGCGGTCGGCCTGCTCCAGGTCGTCCCGGTCCACCAGCGGGAGGTGGTCCAGCCACCGCTTCAGACGTTCCTCCCCGAGCACCAGGCCGAGCCAGTACAGCACCAGCGCGCCGACCAGCGAGCCGACCGTGGCGGCGAGGACGATCAGCACGACGTTGAACCGACCCTCCGCGGAGAGGTAGCCGGCCATCGCCAGCACGATCTCGCTCGGGATCGGCGGGACGATGCTCTCCAGTGCGACCAGCAGCGCCACGCCGAGCGCGCCCATCGAGTCGATGACGCCCGCCACCCACCCGGTCAGCCCACTGAACTGGTTCGGGTCGACGTTCTGGGCGAGAGCCATGGGCGTCCTTCCGCGGGGGCCGGGGATCGAACAGTGGTACCCGGGTCGTCGCAGGTCACACCTGCCGGTGACCGGCCCCACTGAGCCCCGGGTCAGCCCTCCGGGTGCAGCTCACGGTCGGCGGACCCCTGCCGCCAGCCGGTGAACCGGACCACCAGCCCGCCGCGGGTGGGTGAGCAGCAGAACGGCCCGGCCAGCGCCTCGGCCGCCGGATCGAGCGGGGCGAGTCGGACCAACCGCCACGGCTCCCCGCCCGCCCGCGCCCGTACGGTCAGCGCGTCCCCGGCCCGGCTGACCCGGACCGTACCGGCCCGGACGGGCATCGGCCCATCGGAAAACCGGCGCGGGTTTGCCGGGGCGGCGGACCGGAGAAGTAAATCGGTCATGGGTGACAGGTGGTACCAGGAGGCGGTCATCTACTGCCTCGACATCGACACGTACGCGGACTCCGACGGTGACGGCGTGGGCGACATCCGGGGCCTGATCGGGCGGTTGGACTATCTCGCCCGGCTCGGCGCGACCTGCCTCTGGCTGAACCCGATCCACCCGTCGCCGCAGCGCGACGGCGGCTACGACGTGACTGACTTTTACAACGTGGACCCGCGGCTGGGCACCCTCGGCGACTTCGCCGAGCTGCTGCACCAGGCGAAGAACAAGGGCATCCACGTGATCATCGACCTGGTGGTCAACCACACCTCGGACGAGCACCCCTGGTTCCAGTCGGCGCGGTCGTCGCCCGACTCGCCGTACCGGGACTGGTACATCTGGTCCGACGAGGCGCCGCCGGACCGGCACCAGGGCATGGTCTTCCCCGGCGAACAGAACGAGACGTGGAGCTACGACCGGACCGCCAAGGCCTGGTACTACCACCGCTTCTACAAGTTCCAGCCGGACCTGAACGCGTCGAACCCGGCGGTTCGCGCCGAGATCAAGAAGATCATGTCGTTCTGGCTCCAGCTCGGCGTCGCCGGCTTCCGGATGGACGCGGTGCCGTTCATCATCGAGGAGACCGAGCCGGGCAACCCGGCCTCGCCGAAGGACATGGAGTTCCTCACCGAGCTGCGCCAGCACGTCCAGTGGCGCCGCGGCGACGCCGTCCTGCTGGCCGAGGCGAACGTCGAACCCGACCAGCTCCCCGTCTACTTCGGTGACAGCGGCGGCTCGGCCAACCGGATCCACATGCTCTTCGACTTCATGATGAACGGGCGGCTGATGCTGGCCCTGGCCCGGCAGGACCCGGAGCCGGTGATCGAGGCGCTGCGGGACACCCCGGCGCTGCCCGAGGGCGGGCAGTGGGCCACCTTCCTGCGCAACCACGACGAGATCGACCTGTCCCGGTTGACCGCCGAGCAGCGCAACCAGGTGTACGAGCAGTTCGGCCCCGACGAGAACATGCGCCTCTACGGCCGCGGCATCCGGCGTCGGCTCGCGTCGATGCTCGGCAACGACCGGCGGCACATCGAGCTGGCGTACGCGCTGCAGTTCTCGCTGCGCGGCACGCCGGTGCTGCGGTACGGCGAGGAGATCGGCATGGGCGAGGACCTCTCGCTGCCCGGCCGGGAGGCGATCCGGACGCCGATGCAGTGGTCGTACAAGGAGAACGCCGGCTTCTCCACGGCACCCGCGGAGAAGCTTGTCCGGCCGGTGGTCGACAAGGGCGACTACAGCTACGAGAAGGTCAACGTCACCGCCCAGCGCAAGGACCCCCGGTCGCTGCTGGGCTGGTTCGAGCGGATGATCCGTACGCTCCGGGAGGCCCCGGAGATCGGGTCCGGCGCGACCACCCACATCGACGTGCCGATGCCGCCCGGCGTGCTGGCACACCGCGCCGACGGCCGGACCGGGACGATGGTCTTCCTGCACAACCTCGGCACCGAGGACGTCGAGGTCGACCTCAGCATGCTCGCCCCCGAGGCGGACCTGCCGATCGACGTGCTCACCGACCGCAACTACGAGGAGGTCGGCAAGCTGGACCGGCTCAAGCTCGCCGGCTACGGCTACCGGTGGATCCGGCTCTGCCGCGGCACGGACGACTGACGGCCGTTCGGGTCCGCGTACCGCTGGGTTAAGCTCCTTCGATCGAGCCAAGTTACCGGGAGGTAATCATGTCGGAGGAGCCCCGCGTCGCCATCGTCACCGGAGCCGCGCGCGGTATCGGCGCAGCCACCGCCCGGCGGCTGGCCGCCGACGGCATGGCCGTCGCCGTGGTGGACATCGACGAGTCGGCCACCAAGGAGACCGTTGACGCGATCGCCGCGGCGGGCGGGCGGGCCCTCGGCGTGGGCGCCGACGTCTCCGACCGGGCGCAGGTGGAGGCGGCCGTCGAGCGGGTCGCCGCCGAGCTGGGCGGGCCGACCGTGCTGGTCAACAACGCCGGCGTGCTCCGCGACAACCTGCTGTTCAAGATGACGGACACCGACTGGGACACGGTCATGGGCGTGCACCTGCGTGGGGCGTTCCTGTTCAGCCAGGCCGCTCAGAAGTACATGGTCGAGCGGAAGTGGGGCCGGATCGTCAACCTGTCCAGCACCTCGGCGCTGGGCAACCGCGGTCAGGCGAACTACTCGGCGGCCAAGGCCGGGCTGCAGGGCTTCACCAAGACCCTCGCCATCGAGCTGGGCCCGTTCGGCGTCACGGTCAACGCCGTCGCGCCGGGGTTCATCGTCACCGACATGACCGCCGCCACCGCGGCCCGGATGAAGGTCGACTTCGAGGCGCTGCAGCAGCACGCCGCCGCGGAGATCCCGGTCCGCCGCACCGGCCGGCCGGAGGACATCGCGCACACCATCTCGTTCCTGGCCAGCGAGGGCGCGTCCTTCGTCTCCGGCCAGGTCATCTACGTCGCCGGCGGCCCCAAGGACTGACCGCGCATCCCGCGTTCCGGGTGGCCACTCTTTCACGGAAAGAGTGGCCATTCCGCGTTCCGTGCGCCCTCTTTCCGTGAAAGAG
>JBARAE010000339.1:0-5124 GCA_049791715.1 Micromonospora sp. | reverse complement strand
GGCCTCGGCGCCGGTGGCCGGCGGCGGAACGGTGCGCAGCCCGCTGGGGGTGAACTCGCGCAGCAGGATCTGGCCGATCCCCGCCGCCGGGATGGCCAGCAGCGCGCCGACCAGCCCGGCCAGCTCGGCGGCGAGCAGCACGCTGACCAGTACGGTCAGTGGATTCAGTCGGACCGCGCGGGACATGATGAGCGGTTGCAGCAGGTGGTTCTCCACCTGCTGGTAGACGACGAAGGAGACCAGCACCACGATGCCCGCGGTGGGGGAGTGCAGGAAGCCGGCCCCGGCCGCGATGATCGCCCCGAGGGTCGCCCCGACCAGCGGGATGAGGTCGGCGATGGCGACCAGCAGCGCGATCACCCCGGCGAACGGCACTTTGGTGACGACGAGCACCAGGAACGTCAACCCGCCGCAGATCACGCTGATCAGCAGGTTGCCGCTCAGGTAGCCGGTGATGGTGCGGGAGGCGTCCCGGCCGATGCGGCGCAGCCGCCCGGCCGGGCCGTCACCGACCAGGGCCAGCGCGCCGGCGATGATCTTCGGGGCCTCCAGCACCATCAGGTAGGCCAGCACGATCACCGTGAGCAGCCCGGCCAGGGTCTGCAGCACCCCCCGGATCAGCCCCACCGCCGGCTGGCTCAATTCGGCGCCGTACCGCTGGATCTGCCCGGCGTGGGCGTTGGCGTACTCCCGCAGCCGCAGTCGTTCCAGCAGTTCCCCGAACGGCCCCCGGCCGGCCCGGGTCTCCCGGAGCAGCTCCGGCGCCCGGTCGGCGAACCGGCCGACCTCGTCGAGCAGCGGCAGCAGGATCATCGCGGCCAGCGCGGTGAGGAGGCCGAACGCGGCGACGAAGACGAGCAGGGTGGCCAGCGCCCGGTGCCGGACGAACCGCCGTTCCAGCCCGTCGACCAGCGGCTTCAGCGCCACCGCGAAGAAAGCCGCCACCAGCACCCAGACCAGTACCCGCCGGGTGGCCCAGATCAGCGCCAGGCCCAACACGGTGGCCAGGACGAGACCGATGACGATCATCGCCCGGCGGGCCGTCGACCGCTCGTCGGCGTTGCTCATCCGGCGCGGCTACCCGACCCGGCGGGGCGGAAACCCGGCGGACCGGGCGGAACTGCCCAGGTCAGCGCTCGGCGACGGTGGCGTCGGTGACCGGGCGGGCACCGCCGACGAAGGCGTCGAGGGTCGGACCGTGCAGCACGGAGCCCGGGAGGGGGTCGGCGGCCACCCGGGCGGCCAGCCGGCGTATGGGCAGGCGGTCGGGTCGGCGGCTGGCGGCGAGGACCAGGTTGCCGTACCGGCGGCCGCGCAGCATCCGCCGGTCGGCGATCAGGCAGACGTCGGCGAAGACCGCCCGCAGGGTGGCCGCCTGGCCGCGGGAGAAGGCCAGCGGGGGCAGGTCGGTGACGTTGACCAGGTAGACGCCGTCCGGGCGCAGGGCCCGGGCCACCTCCGCGACGAACTCCACGCTCGCCACGTGCCGGGGCATCCGGGCCGCCCGGTAGATGTCGGCGAGCACCACGTCGTACCGGCCGGGCGGCGCGGCGGTCACCGCGTCCCGGGCGTCGGCGATCCGTACCTCCACCTCGGGCGGCAGGGGCGGCAGCTCCCGGCGGACCAGTTCGACCACGGCCGGCTCCCGCTCGACGACGAGCTGCGCCGAACCGGGGCGGGTGGCGGCCAGCCAGCGCGGCAGGGTGAGGGCGCCGCCGCCCAGGTGCAGGACGTGCAGCGGACGGGCCGGTGGCGCGGCCACGTCGATCACCGCGGCCATCCGTCGGACGTACTCGAAGTGCAGGTAGCCAGGGTCCGCCACGTCTACGTAGGACTGCTCGACGCCGCCCGCCAGCAGCGTACGTCCGGTTCGTCGGACCGGGTCGACGACCAACCGCAGGTCGTCGGCGGCGTCCCTCATGGCGGGCAACGGTAGCCGACCGGGTCGGTCGGCGGCCGGGCCGGGCCGGCGGGCGGGCGAACGCCCACCGGCCTCCGTTGCGTCAGCCGGCGTTGATCCCGGCCCCGGCCTCGTCGATCGCGTCGTCGATCCGGTGGGCCAGGTCGACGTCGCGGGCCGACACCCCCTCGACCTGCTCGGTCCGTACCGTGATCACTGCGCTGTCCGCGTCGGGCCGGCCGATCTGCGGCCCCCGACCCACCTCCGTGCGGAGCTGGTCGAGCCGGTCGAGCACCCGGTCGAGGTTCCCCCGGGGCAGTTCGACCGTGCGGACCAGCGACTGCCGGTCGCTCGACCAGTACGGCAGCGTCGCCAGCGCGTCGCGCAGCTCCTGCTCGGTCAGCGGCGCGGTCGCCGAGGTCGGGCCGACCAGCCCCCCGCCCGGCTCCGGCGGGGCGAGCAGGTCCCGCAACCCGTCCGGTACGTGCAGGGACTCGACCAGGTCACCGTCCTGCTCGGCGAGCGCGGCGAGGGTCGCCTCGGCCTGGTAGCGGGCCTGCTCCGGGGTGCGGCCGCTGATCCGGGCCACCTCGGCGAGGAACCCCGGCAGGTCCTCGTGCCGTTCGATGCCGTCGATGGGTACGACGTCGTGCAGCGAGAACGGCACCGCTTCCAGCAGCCGCTCCCGCTCCCGCTCCTCCAGCGCCCACGCCAGCGCCAGCACGGTGGCCTCGGCCGCCACCTTGGCGGTGCGGAAGTCGACCCCGGCCCGGCGGCTCACGTCACCGACCAGGTCCTGGTAGCCCACCGTCGCCACCCCCGGGGTACCCATCCCGGGCTGGGGCTGCGGCCGTCGGCTCTCCTGGATGGGGGTCGGTGGCGGGGGACCGCCCTGAGTGGCGGGCTTGTGCCGACCGGCCGGCGGCGGGCCGGACCGCCTGCCCTGGTCCAGAGAGGTGATCTGCTTGGACGCGCTCAGGCTGGCGCCGGCTTCACTGGGCCGACGGCCGCGCTCGCGGGCCTCCCGCGCCAGGGCCCGGCGGCGCTGGTTGTCGCCCTCCATCTGCTTGCGCATCGTCGCACCTCGTTCCTCGTCGGTTCCGCTGTTCCGGGGTCGCCTTCCCGCCGTCCCCGGGTAGGAAACGGCCGGTCGCCGGGGTCGCGCGTCACCGACCGTGAGCTTCATTCGCCGGGGGTGAGGGGACATCACCCGGCGCGCCGGCACGATCGCGGTGGACCGGAAGTCTTCCGATGCACGCGGAAGGGCAGGTCGTCATGAAGGAAATCGTCGAGATCGTCCCCGCTCGACCCGGCTGGTACGCCCGGTGGCGGGTGACGCCCGACGCCACTCGCTGCTACCCCGTGACGCTGTGGGCGCTGGTGGAGGAGACCGACGGCACCGGCCGTGAGGTGGTCGGCGTCGACTGTGTCGGGCAGTGGCCGGGGGCGGACGACAACGAGGCGGGTGGGGAGTTCGTCCGCTATCTCTTCCAGACGCCCGATTCCGGGTCCCCGGAGGACGCGGAGCCCCCCGCTGCGGTGGAACTGCGGTCCGGCGGCCCTCGATTGCAGCCGCTGCCCGCTGCCTGAGCCATCCTCCAGGCCCCCGGCCCCTGGTCCCAGGGTCGGGGGCCGCCCCCTTCCGGTGCGGAGAAGGGCGTCAGCCCACTTCGCGGGTCTCGCCGGTGGCGGCCGGGGGCGTCAGCTCCAGCAGCTCGCCCAGGCCGGTGCGGTCCAGCAGCTGCTGGAGCTGCGGGTTCATCCCGCTGAGGCGGATCGGTCCAGTGCCGGCGCGGTGGATGACCACCAGCGCGCTGAGCCCGGAGGAGTCGCAGAGCCTCACGTCGCTGAGGTCGATCAGCAGCTCCTGGTAGCCGTCCAGGCGCACCTCGGCGGCGGCGGCGACGAGGTCGGGCGCGGTGTCGAAGTCGAGCTCGCCGGAGAGCCGCAGCCGGGCGCGCGCGGCGTCCAGCCGGCTCACCTGGATGATCAACAGCTGCGAGGGCATGGGGTCCACGTTCCCAGTCGGCCGGGATTGGGCAACCCCGGGGTGGCTACGCCGAGGCGGACGTCCCGGTGGGGCTGCCGACGTCGGGTCGGGCCTGCGGCCGGGCCAGCAGCCCGCTGACTCCGGTCATGTCGAGGATCGTCTCGAGGAACCGCGGGGTGTCCAGCAGGCGGATCGCCGTCCCGCTCTGCTGGCCTTCGCGCCAGGCGTGCACGATCACGGACAGCCCGGTGCTGTCGATGAAGAGCAGCTCGCCGAAGTCCAGCACGATCGCCGGCGGGCGCTCGGCCAGGAGCCGGTCGACCTCGGCCCGCACCGGGGCGGCGGTGGTGAACGCGAGGTCGCCCCCGACCTTGATCACGGGAGCCCCTGGGTCCGATGGGTCCACGGAGATGCTCAGCGGGGTAGCCTCGGGCCTTCTCCGTCGGAGTACCACCATCACGCCTTTCCGCAGGCTGCCGGTCGGGCAGGGACGTCCGGATCGTAACAACGCCGGAACCGCCCCGCCCGGTGGCGACGGGCGCCGGCCGGTCGGCCGTGGGGTGGCAGTCCCGGCATACCGGCGTAGGGTGAGGCGAAGAGATTTGACCACAGACGCCGTCCCGGTGAGACCGCGGGTATCGACAAGGAGTGGGGCTTAGCTGGTGACTGCTGCCGACGTCAGGGACTCTGACCCGGGCGACGGACGGATCGCCACGCCGAGACCCGCACGGGCTGCGGCGTGGTCCGTCGACTCTCCGTCGGCACCTGCCCTCCCGCCGCTGGCGCCGGACCGGGGCCTGGCCACGCCGCACTGGTCCGAGGTGGTCGAGCACTTCCGCGAGGGCCTGATCGTCTGCGACTCCGCCGGCGTGGTGCGGCACCTCAGCCCGGTCGCGGAACGGCTGCTTCCCGAGGTGGTGCCCGGCGAGCTGCTGGCCGCCGCCGGGGTGCCCGCCCTCACCGGCGAGCCGCCCGTGGAGTTCGGCCACCGGGGCCGCCGGCTGCGGGTCCGCCAGGTTCCGCTGTCGGGCGCCCGCTGCTGTTGGTACGTGGAGGACGTCACCGAGAGCGTCAGCCGTGCCGACGCGCTGCTCGCCGAGCGCGCCCGCTCGGCCTTCCTGGCCGTGGTCGGGGAGAAGCTGGGCAACCCGCTGCACCCCGACCGGGCGGCCGCCGCCGTGGTCCGGCTCGCCGTGCCGAGCGTCGCCGACGTCGCCGTGCTGGTGCTGGCCCC